>JBKJLP010000342.1:0-7763 GCA_046596735.1 Mycobacteriales bacterium
CGACGGAGGCAGCCCGACCCCGCACGATGTTCATGCCGTGCCGCTCGAACACGGTCTGCAGCAGTTCAGCAGCGTCCCTGTCCTCACCGGGCAGGACCCGCTCGCGCGAGGAGACCAGCGAGACCCGCGAGCCCATCGCGAGGTAGGCGTCGGCAAACTCCGCCCCCGTCACGCCAGACCCGATGACGACCAGGTGCTCGGGGAGTTCGCTGAGGTCGTAGAGCTGCCGCCAGTCCAGGATCCGCTCACCGTCCGGCTCGGCGTCGCGCAGCACCCGCGGCCGCGCGCCAGTGGCGACGAGCACGACATCGGCGTCGATCACCTGGGTGTCACCGGAGGCGTCGACCACCTCGACCTTGCCGGCTCCGCGCAGCGTCGCGTGACCGCTCAGAACGATGACCCCCTCGCGTTGTAGCCGGGCGTCGATATCGGCCGACTGCGCCAGTGCCAGCGCCTTCACCCGGCGATGCACTTCGCTGACCGAAACGCTGACCGCTCCGACCGCATGAACGCCGACCCGGTCGGCATGCGACAGCGACGTCATCGCCTCGCTCGTGGCGATGAGGGTCTTGGAGGGGACGCAGTCGGCGAGCACGCATTGGCCCCCGACTCCGTCCCGGTCGACCAGCGTCACCGCCGCGCCGAGCTGGACAGCTACCAGGGCAGCCTCGTAGCCCGCGGGCCCTCCTCCGACGATCGCGATGCGTGTCACCCACCCATGATCCCATCCGGCGAATAAGGTCGACGCATGGCGCTCTACGCGGCGTACGGAAGCAATTGCGACCCGGCGCAGATGCTGCAGCGCTGCCCGCACTCGCCGACTGCCGGCACCGGTTGGCTCGAAGGCTGGCGGCTGACCTTCGGCGCCGAGGACCTCGGCTGGGAAGGTGCGCTTGCCACGGTCGTGCAGTCCCCGGGCGACCGCGTCTTCGTCGCGCTGTACGACCTCACCGACACTGACGCGCTAGCGCTCGACGCCTGGGAGGGCGCCGACAGCGGCGTCTACCGCAAACTCAAGGTGCGCGTGCATACGCTGGACCGCGACGAGTTGGTCTGGATTTACGTCATCGACGGTTACGAGGGTGGGCTGCCATCGGCCCGCTACCTCGGCGTACTGGCCGCCGCCGCTGAGGTGGCGGGCGCTCCGGACGACTACGTCGCCGAGCTCCGATCGCGACCCTGTAGCTCGTCCGGATCCTGACCGCTGGTCAGGTCGCCGTCAGAGCGGCCAGGGCAGCCGCGACGAGGACGCGGACGGCAACGCCGATCGCGGCCTCGTCCACGTCGAACATGCCCTGGTGTAAGTCGACGGGCTTGACGAGTCCCGGTGGACGGACGCCAAGACGACCCATGGCGCCGGGAGTCGCATCGAGATACCAGGCAAAGTCCTCGCCGCCCATCGACTGCACCGTAGACACTGCGGCCGCGGATCCCAGCGCCGTCGTCACTGCTGCGGTCAGCAGAGCCGTCGCCCTCGGTTCGTTAACGACCGGCGGGACACCACGCTCGTAACGCACCTCGGCCACCGCACCGTACGTCGCCGCGATGCTGTCCACGACGCGCCGCACCAACGCGGGAGCCTCTACCCAAACGTCCTTGTCGAGCACTCGCAGCGTTCCGCGCAGCACCCCCTGGCGGGGTATGGCGTTGCTGGCGATCCCGGCCGATACGTGCCCCCACACCATGCACAGCCCGGCTCGTGGGTCGACCAGCCGCGACAGCGCATCCGGCAGACCCGTCGCGACACTCGCGAGCGCATGCACCAGGTCCACGGTGTTCTGCGGACGGGACGTATGCCCACCGGGGCCGGTAAGTCGCACCTCAACCGTGTCGGCTGCGGCGGTCAACGAACCGGATTTGAGCCCGATCCGGCCGACCTCCAGCGAGGGGTCGCAGTGCAGGCCGAAGATCGAGGTGACCTCGCGCATCCAGCCCTCGCGGACCACGTCGATGGCGCCGCCGGGCATGACCTCCTCTGCAGGTTGAAAGATGAGCCGGACCCGCCCGGGTAGCTCGTCGGCCATCTCGGCAAGAGCAAGCCCCGCCCCAAGGACGGCAGCGGAGTGGACGTCATGTCCGCAGGCATGGGTCACCCCGGGAACGCGGGATCGATAGGACACGTCTTTCTCGTCCTGCAACGGAAGGGCATCGATATCGGCGCGCAGCGCCACGAACCCGACGTCACCCGAGCCGATGTCACAGACGAGACCGGTGCCGCCGTCGAGCACCTTCGGTACCAACCCGGCCTGCTCCAGACGAGCGCAGAGCAGTGCGGTCGTCACGTGCTCCTGTCGCCCCAATTCGGGGTGGGCGTGCAGGGCCCGCCGGACGTCGATGAGTTCAGCTTCGTGCGCGTCAAGCCAGCGAGAGACCAGGGCGGCCGGGTGAGGGGTCACGCGACCGCGCCCGGCGCGCCGGGCGTCTGCGGCGCGTTCAGAACCGGCAGGCAGCTGCGGTTCCCGGTCTCGAACTCTGTCAGCAAACTATCGACGACCGCGGTGAGGTCTCCCCCGCTGGCCGCGGCAACCGCTCGCTGACGCTGGTAGGAGGCCCCGTGGTCCACGACCTCCTGGACCAGTGCGAGCTGGTCTGTGCAGCCCAGCCGCTCGGCAGCCGGCTGCAGCTCGCGAACCAACTCGGCAAGTGCATCGCGCAGTGGACGTACCTCGTTGTTCTCGCCGTGAATGATCTCGGCGTCCAGGCCATAGCGCGCCGCCCGCCACTTGTTCTCGCGCATGACCCAACTCTTCGGCATGGGCAGGGTGTAGCCCTTATCGAGCTCGCGATCGAAGGTGTCGACGAGGCAGTGCGCCAACGCGGCCACCATGCCCACCTCCTCCAGCGTGGGCAGACCGTCGCAGATGCGCAGCTCGACCGTTCCGTACGTCGGGTGGGGCCGGATGTCCCACCAGACCTCCTTGATCGAGTCGATGGTGCCGGTCTTGATCAGGGTGTCCATGTACTCCTCAAATTGCGGCCAGCCCGACAACTGGAACGGCAGCCCGGCGGTCGGCAGGCCTTCGAAGACCTTGGACCGCGAGGAGGCGAGGCCAGTGTCGTGCCCGATCCAGTACGGCGACGACGCCGACAACGCCAGAAAGTGCGGGAGGTAGACCGTGAGCGCATTGAGGATCGGGATCGACTTCTCCGGCGAGCGGACGCCGACGTGGACGTGGACGCCGAAAATCTGCAACTGACGAGCCAACCACTGGGTCTTGTCCAGCAGCGCCTGGTATCGCGGGTTGGGACTGAATTCCTGCGTCGCCCAGTCCGTCATGGGGTGCGTGCCAGCGCACATCAGACCTAGGCCGAGTTTATCCGCCTCGACGCGCACCTCCGCGATGGTCCCGGCCAGATCGGCCATGGCTTCCTCGACGGTGTCGCAGACGCCGGTGATGACTTCAATCGTCGACTGCAGCAGCTCATGCTTGGCCTTGGGGTGTTCACCGCCGGCGGGTGCCATCGCTGCGAGGATCTCGTTGGCCCCGCTGCGCAGCTGGCGGGTCTCGCGGTCGACGAGTTGCAGTTCCCACTCGATGCCGAGGCTCGAACGGGGTGAGGACTCGAACGGGATGTGCACCCTTGCTCCTGCCGGCAGACGCTGCTGCGACCCTACCTAGCCGGTCCGTCCAGCACCGCGACCATGCGGTCGACGTGGTCGCTATAGACGGCGTCACAGCCCAGGGCGACCAGAGCTCGAATCCGCCGGGTGCTCTGCGCGTCCCACCCGAAGGCCAGCAGGCCGACCGCGTGCACCTGCTCAACGAGCTCCGCTGACCACCGGCGACGGCGCAGGTTGACCGCGTCGGCGCGGCTGTCCCGCAGCCCGCGCAGATAGCCGGCCCAGCCCTCGGTCAGGTGCTCGGCCCGGGTGTCGCAGACCAACCGCACCTGATCGTCCAGGGCACGCCAAGCCAAGGGTTGCGGCCCCCGTCCGCACAGCCACAGACGGGTCAGGTCGTGACCGGCGGTGCGCGCAACGTCCAGGACGGCGCGGGCAGAGAGCCCGTCCTTGAGGTCAAGCGAGAGGTCGAGGTCTACCCCGCACTCGTCGTACAGGCCGGCGAGGGTCGGGACCGACGCGGGCAGTGCTTTGACGGGAAGCGCGCCGATCGGGATCCGTCGCGGACCGATCCGGACCCGGCCGCCGTGATGCAGCGCCGGGACGCCGTCGGACGTGAGCCACACGTCCGTCTCGATGCCCGTCGCTCCGAGCTCCATCGCCGTCCGGAAGGCCCGCAGGGTGTTGTCCGGCGCATGCGCGCGGGCACCCCGGTGGGCGAAGCCAAGAACGGTGGTCGGGTGCACGAGGTGAGACTCGCACCGCAAACGCCTGGAGTCCGGTGGTCGGACTCGCTAGGTTGCTCGGAGACGTCGATCCTGGGGGGTCCGATGCCACGCCTAGCCGCTTTTGTCCTGCGTCACCGTGCCCTCGTGGCGGGCTTCTGGTTGATCGCGTTCGTCGCAGGGGGCGCGACCGCCGGCATCACTGGTGACCGCCTGACCGTCGACTTCTCACTACCCGGCCAGCCCGGCTACGAGACCGGCAAGCAGCTGCGCGACGCGTACGGAAACGGCGGCGAGGACGGCTCGTCGATCCTGGCCATCACCACGCCGTCGGGCACGACCGTGAGCAACAAGAGGGCCCAGATTGACGGGGTCTACGCCGCCGTGGAGCAGGCTTTCCCGGAGTACCGCCTGCTTTCGACGAGCAACACCCGGCCGGCTGACAACGAAAAACTGATGACCTCAGACGGGCGTACGACGTACGCGCTGATCATGGAGCGGCACTTCACCAGCTTTGCCCAAACG
Organism: Mycobacteriales bacterium; assembly: GCA_046596735.1. Lineage (GTDB taxonomy): Bacteria > Actinomycetota > Actinomycetes > Mycobacteriales > SCTD01 > RYN-124. The sequence continues at coordinate 4,813 of JBKJLP010000342.1, forward strand.
CCCAACTTCACCGAGATCCTTCCCGTCCTGCAGCAGCAGCAGGCTCAGACCGGGCTACAGATCCGCACTACGGGCTACTTCGAACTCAGCCAAGGGGATTCCGCGGAGAGCTCCACCGGCCCCAGCGTCCTGGCAGAGACGCTCTTCGGCGCCGGCGGGGCCCTGGTGGTGCTGCTGTTCGTGTTCGCCTCGTTCTTGGCGTTACTGCCCTTGCTGATCGCCGCCGTGTCGATCCTGTCCACGTTCTTGTGCGTGCTGGCGATCAGCTACGTCACGGACATGAGCTTCGTCGTGCAGTTCCTCATTGCCCTGGTGGGGCTCGGGGTGGCGATCGACTACTCCCTGCTCGTCGTGACCCGGTGGCGCGAGGAGCGCGAGCATGGGCGGGACAACCACGACGCCGTCGTGGAGTCGATGCGCACCGCTGGCCACGCGGTGATCGCGTCGGCCGGGACAGTGGCGATCTCGCTGCTGGCTCTGGTTGTGGTTCCGGTGCCGTTCCTGCGCAGCATGGGGATCGGCGGGATGCTCATCCCGCTGGTCAGCACCGCGGTGGTGCTGACGCTGCTCCCGGCCCTGCTCGGCAGCATCGGCCCGCGCGTTGACTGGCCCCGGATCCGGCACGAGACCTCCGCGTCCAAGGCGTGGACGGCATGGGCGCGACTGATCAACGGACGGCGCTGGATCGCGGCCACGGCTGGCATCATCCTGCTCGGCGTCATCGTCGCGCCCGTATTTGGGATCAAGGTCGGCCTCGCCGGAACCGAGTCGCTCGCCAGGAAGGGCCCCGCCGTCGAGACCCTGGCGGACCTACGCCGGGGCGGCGTGCCCGCCGGGGTCGTCACTCCGCTCGAAGTTCTCGTACGCGGCGATCAAGCGGCCGCTGACGCAGTGGTCGAGCGCGTGTCCGCGGTGCCAGGGGTGGCGTTCGCCGTCGCTCCCACAGGTTCCTCCTGGCACCAGGCCGGAACGTCGCTCGTCGAGGTGGTGCCGACCGTCGAGACGGTCGACATCGCCGCGTCGAAGATTGTGGAACGGGTTCGCGACGCCGCTGCTGGTGTATCGGGGTTCGTCGGGGTGGCCGGCGCGGGGGCGACGGTCCTGGACTACTCGGACGCGGTCTTCAGCAAGTTTCCGTTAGTCATGGCGCTGATCGCCCTGACGACCTTCCTGCTTCTGGTGCGGACGTTCCGGTCGCTGCTTTTGCCGCTCAAAGCCGTGCTGCTCAATATCGCCTCCGTGGCGGCCACGTTCGGCTTCGTCGTGTACTTCTGGCAGCACGGGCACGGAGCCGACGCCGTGTTCGGCGTCGCACCCACCGGCGCGATCACCTTCTGGTTGCCCGTACTGATCTTCGCTTTCTTGTTCGGGCTGTCCATGGACTACGAGGTCTTCATCCTGGCCCGAATGCGCGAGGAGTACGACCGCACCGGGTCAACCCGTACGGCGGTGGTCGAGGGACTCGGGCGAACCGGGCGGTTGGTCACGAGCGCCGCCCTCATCCTTTTCCTGGCCTTTATCGCGCTCGCGTCCACACCCGGGACCGAGATCAAAATCCTGGCCACCGCCCTGGGAGTCGGCATCCTGCTCGACGCCACCATCGTCCGGGCGCTGCTTGTACCGGCCTTGGTATCCCTGCTGGGCAAGTACAACTGGTGGTTGCCTGCCTGGCTCGCCCGACCACTTCGGGTCGAGCCGTCACCCCTCGTCAAGGAGAGCGCATGACGTCGGTCCACACCTTGCTGCCGGACGGCTATGTGCTGAGCGAGCCTGACTGGCGAACACTCACTGAGGTTCAGCTGGCGGAAAGTCTTGAGCTCAACAACGCACTCACCGCGGAGGTTCTCCCCCACGACCCGCCCGGCACGCTCGAGGACGCCATCCGGAACTGGCGAAGCATCCCGACGCGCATGGACCGCTGCCTGCTGCGCGTGCACGACGACGGTGGGCGCCTGGTCGCGAGCGGTGGTTTCGGCCTGGATCCCGAGCACGATGACAACCCGGACATGTTGGGCGTCGGACTCAACGTGCTGGCCGGTCACCGCCGGCGTGGACTGGGCAGCGTGCTGCTGCGGCGCCTCGTGGAACTGGCCGCCGACCGTGGGCGTACCCGACTGGTGAGCGTCTCCAACGATGGCCTTCCGGACGGTCGGGCGTTTGCCAGCGCAGTCGGCGCGCAGGCCAAGCAGGCCATGCACCTCAACCATCTGCCGATCGAGGTCATCGACCGCGCCATGCTGGAGGCCTGGGTCGCCGACGGGCCCGAGCGTGCGCCTGGCTACGTCCTGGACGGCTGGGACGGCGCGTGTCCGGAAGAGGATCTGGCCGGCTTTATCGACGCCGTCCTGGTCCTCAACACCGCGCCACGTGACGACCTAGAGATGAACGACTTCACGCTGACCCCGGAGCTGTTCCGCGAGCACGAGGGCCGGCAGGCGGCTATCGGGATGGTCTCGTGGACCCTGGTCGTACGACGCCTCTCGGACAACAGCATCGCCGGCATGCACGACGTTTTCTGGCACCCCTCGGAGCCCGAGTTCGTCTGGGTCGGCGCGACCGGCGTACGGCCAGAGGACCGCGGGCACGCGATCGGCAAGTGGCTCAAGGCGGCGATGACGCTGCGCGTGCTGGACGAGCGACCCGGGGTCACGAGCATCCGCACCGGCAATGCCGACTCCAACGACGCGATGCTCGGGATCAACACCGCAATGGGCTACCGGCCCTTGATCGGTCAGACGACCTGGGAGATCAGCACCGCCGATGCCGCCGCCTGGCTCGCCTCCCGGGGCTGATCGGCCGCTCTTTCGCGGTCACCGCCGACCTAAAATCCGACCTGGCGGCGCGCCGGAGCCGCAGGTCAGCGGGTGGCTGGTCTGCGGGTCGGGCGGGTGGGCTGGTGACGGGGGGTCAGAAGCCCTTGGGTTGTCGGTGGAAGTGCCAGCCGCCGCGGG
>JBKJLP010000281.1:0-2658 GCA_046596735.1 Mycobacteriales bacterium
CTTGAGGTGCGTATGCCGGATCCGCGGCGCCTGCCCGGCCGCGAGGGCCACCGGGTCGGCGCCGCCGATGAGCAGGTGACCGGTGTCCAGGCACAGCCCGATCCGGCTGCCGGCGAGCACGCGTTCGACATCGTCCGCCGTCTCGATCATCGTGCCGATATGCGCATGAAGGGTCGCGGTGATCCCGGCCCGGCTGGCAACCAGGTCGAGCCGGTCGAGGTTGGAGAGCAGGGTCTGCCAGCCGGAGTCGTCGAGGGCTGGCCGCTCGTCATACCCATCGGTCCCGGTCGCAGCGGCAAGGACAAGGGTGCCTGCGCCGGCGGCGATGAAGCCCGCGAGCGACCGTTCAATCTCGGGCATCGGGTCGTGCGAGGGGTCGTGCAGCAGGACAGGAACGAAGCCGCCGACCGCCCGTAACCCCTTGTCTGCCAACGTCTTCGCCTTGTCTTCCGGCTCATCGGGCAGGAAGCCGTCGGGTCCGAACTCGGTTGCGACCAGGCCGACCTCGCGCATCTGCCCTAGGACCGTCGCGGCGTCGATCTGCCAGCCCCAGCCGGGCACTTCGCAGACACCCCACGAGATGGGCGCACCCGCGATGCGCTCTGCGAACGTCGTCATCGGCCCACCTCGTCCATGCGAACCGGACGGCCCTCGTGTCGCGACAGGGCGCACGCCTCGGCAACAAGGAACGCCTGCAGGCCATCCTGTACCGAGCAGGGTGTCTCGATCCGGCCGGCGACGAGCTCAGTGAAGGCGACCATCTCGTCGACATAGGCCTGGCGGAACCGCTCCATGAAGTCGGCGTACGGCGTGCCGCCCGGGAACTGGACGCCGGCCTCGAGCGAGCGCAGCGGCAGCCGGTCGTCCATCCCGACGCAGATGGAGTCCTTGCTGCCCAACGCTTCCAGCCGCACGTCGTAGCCGCGGGCGTTGTAGCGAGAGCCAGAGATGAGAGCGATGGTGTCGTCGTCCAGGGTGAGCACGGCAGCGGCAGAGTCGAAGTCACCGGACTCGGCGAAGAACGTCGCCCCACGGTTCTCGCCGACGGCGTAGACACTGACCACCTCGCGGCCGGTGACGAACCGGACCGCGTCGAAGTCGTGGATGCTGCAGTCGCGAAAGAAGCCACCCGAGGTCGGGATGTACGACGCATGCGGTGGGGCGGCATCGCTGGTGTTGGCCCGGATCGTGTGGATCCAACCGAGGCTGCCGCTGGTCACGGCGTCACGGGCGGCGCGGAAGCCGGCGTCGAAGCGACGCTGGAAGCCGATGTGGACCGGCACCCTTCCGGCGGAAACCCGCTCGGCGATCCGCAGGGTGCCCTGAAGGTCGGCAGCGACCGGCTTCTCGCAGAATGTCGTCAGACCGGCATCCTGGGCACGTTCGATCAGCTCGGCGTGCGCACTGGTGGGTGCACAGATGGCAAATCCGTCAAGCCCGGACTCAAGCAGTGCCTCGACATCGGTGACGACTTCGAGGCCAAGCTCCTTGGCCACGGCCCGTGCCCGCGCATCGTCCGAGTCGGTGACAACCACCTGTTCGACGCCGGCCAGCCCCGTGAGGGTGGCGGCATGGAAAGCCCCGATCCGGCCGACTCCAACCAACCCGATGCGCATGCTGAGACCTTCCAGGTCGTTCGTCTCAGCCTATGCGGTGGGCCCGGGTCACGAGTCGAGTTCGACGCATTGCCAACAGCTTGTGGCGAGCTCCTGCCAATCTGCCGACGTCATGCCCCAGGCGTCAGCTCTTGCCCTTCGTCGTGCGACCCGCCGACTTTGCGTCCCGCTTGGCCTTGGCGGCTGCCGACTTCTCGGCACCCTTGGCCTTGCCGGCAAGGTCGCCCGACCCCTTGGGGCACGTGTGTGCCGCCGCGGATACTGCGGCTCCGTGCGCCTTGCCCACTAGTGACGTGTCGTGCGCGACCTTGGAGACACACGCCCCGTGAGCACCCTGAGCGCCATCCGCCTCGGCCGGGTCTGCGGCCTCGGCGGCAGCCTCAGCCGCGTCGGCGGCAGTTTCGGTGGCTGCTTCAGCGGCGTCAGCGGCGGCTTCCGCAGCGTCCTTCGCGGCGTCGTCCGCATCCGTTTTGGTGTCGGTGACCAGGGGGTTGTCGGCATGCAGCAATGACTCGGCTGCCGATGCCTGGCTGTCCTGAGTACCTGGCGGCGTCGACTCGTCGGCGAGCGCGGCTCCGCCGGTGAGCAGGGTGAATGCGGCGACGGCGCTAAGAACCAGCTTCGCGGGCCGGCCGAATCTCGAGGAGGTCTTGGGTGCGGTGTCAAACATGGTCAACCTCCGGGTGGGAACTACGTCGATCGGGTGATCACTGCTGTCGCAGATTTAACGGTACGCCGGCAACTCGTGCTGCGATACCCCCAAGAGCACGTCTTTTGCACTAGGACCACCGAACCAACACCCCATCGGCGCCACATCGTTCTGGTGGTCAAGGCGGACCACGCGCCAAAGGGCACGCCAAAGGGCACGGACCCGATGAGGATCCGCGCCCTTGAGCGACCTGCGTTTGTGAAACGTCAGCTTGCGACGACGTCCAGCTTGATCGTGGCCTGCACCTCGGGGTGCAGGCGAACGAGCGCCTCGAACGCGCCGGTCGACTTGATCGAACTGGACGTCGTCGCAAGCTGACGTTTCACAAACGCA
>JBKJLP010000374.1:0-4299 GCA_046596735.1 Mycobacteriales bacterium
GGACGCCGAAGTCGTCGCTCGGCTTGACGTCCTTGCTCTTGGTCGCGTTGGTGTTGCTGCTGTTGGCCTTGGCCTTCTCCGGCAGACCGGTGACCGGCAGCCAGCCGAAGCCGTCGAAGTAGACCTCGGGATAGCTGATGGCGTCCTTGGGGCGGACCGTGAACGTGCCGTCCGGTGCCTTGGCCGTCGGGTCGGCCTGGAAGCCGAAGCCGATGCGCGACGGGATGCCCGCCCAGCGCGACAGCAGCGCAATCGCCGCAGTCGCTTCGTACGGCGAACCCTGCTTGTCATCGCCGAGCAACAGCTGCTCGACGCGGGACGGCGGGACCGGCTTGGGGATGCCGGCGCCGTTAGCGACGACCGAGCTCAGGATCTTCTGGCGCAGCGCCACGAAGGTGTCCCAGTTGTTGGCGCGCTTGAGGTCAGCGAGCACCGGCTGCAGGCGGGCCGGGACCGGCGGCGCCTCGAGGAACGGCTCCTGGTCCTGGGGCACCGCACCGACGACGGCCTGGAGCTGAGCGACCTGGGGCAGCGAGGCCGAGGCAATCTGGTACTGGAATCCCGCGATCAACTGCCCCTGGGCGACGCGCACCGTGTCGCTGCGCTTGTCGTAGGAGAACTTCGGACCCTGGGCGACGACACCGATCAGGCGGTAGGTCGACGGGAGCACGGCGCTGCCGGAGTAACCGGCGATGGTGATCTTGGCCGTCACTCCGGTCGGCACGCCCGACAGCACCACACCGGAAGAGTCAACGTCGGTCAGGCCGGCCTCGGCGACCGGCGCGAAGCGCCACGCCTCGCCGTCGTAGACATCGAGGACGCCCACGCGGTAGGGGCCGGTGCTCTGCGACTCAACCGTGAACAGCACCCGGTCGGGGGCGTTGGTCGGCGGCACCGTCTTCGGTAGCTGAGCTGTGCTGGCCGGGTTGAACGTCGGCTTGGGGAACAGGAAGCCCTGCGTCGAGGCGCCGGCCAGGATGACGGTCAACACGCCGATGACGACGATGCTGCGCGCCGCCCGGCGGAGCTGGAAGGACACCGACGGCTTCTCGTCGTCCTCGCCCACGAGCTGCCCGGTGGCGACGACACCGAGCGCGGCCGCGAACAAAACCACAACGACAATGCCGCTGGCGACCTGCTGGTCCTTAGGGACCGAGATGCCAGCGATGACGGCGAGCGGAAGGGGGATGAGCAGACCTGCGGTGGGCTTGTTGAGGACCATGGCGGTCCAGCCAGCGGCCATGCCGACGGCAGCGAGCAGCCAGCCGACGATCGCGTGCCACCCGGTCGTGAATTCGACCGGCGGACGCAGGATGTCGCCGTCCTTGGCGGCCTGGGCCACGAGGGCACCGACGTTGCCGATCGTGCTGATGCCGTCAGAGGTCATGGCCAGCAGGCCGATGAGCCCGACGCCGGCGAGCAGCGCAATGTTGGCAAGCGCCGCGCCCTTGATCCGGCGGGCGCCGAAGGCCAGGGCGACTCCGGCGATCGAGACCAGCGCACAGATCACGCGCGCCTCGACGCCCAGGAAGACGCCGCCGACCATGACGGAGGCGGCGAGCGTGCTGAGCGCGACACCGAGCGACGCCCGGCCAGCCGGGACGCTGACGGCGTCGGTGGACTCGTCGTCGTCTGTCGACGCACCGTCCTCGCCGGGCTCGAGCGCGGCGTTGGGGTCCAGCACGTCCTGGTCGGAGGGGGGCGCCTCAGTGACGGGTGGCTCCAGTAGTGAAGTCATCCCTAGATCCCCGCTCCCACGTGAGTCTTCAGGTCTGCAGCGAGGTCGGTGCCGGGGCGCACAGCGCTGACCTGGCAGCCAAGCTCGGTGGCGGTGGCCAGGATGTCGGCGCTCGCCTCGTCCCACAGCAGAGCCACGACGAGAACGCTTGCGCCGGTGCGCACGATGAGGCGCAGTCGAGCCGCCTCCGCCGCACCGAGGCGGGGCGTAATGAGCACGACGTGTGCGTCGCGCGGCGGGTTGGCCGCCAGCCGCGACAGCGTGGTCACCAGCGGGGTGCGACCCATGTCGACGCGCGCGTAGGTGTCCATCAACTGCAACTGGGACGCGACGCCACGCAGCGGCGAGGTCAGCGGGCCGTCGTTGCCTTCGAGCTTGAGCGTGTAGCCGTTGGCCAGGTGGAAGGTCGCGAGCGAGGCGGCGGTGCGGACACCGGCTTCGAAGCTCTCTGACAGGCCCTCGCCGTCACGGCTGTGACCGCCCCGGTCGGTGTCGAGCAGGATGACGACCTTGTCGGTGACGCCCTGCTCAGCCTCGCGGACCATGAGCCGACCCGTACGGGCCGAGGCGCGCCAGACGATGCGCCGCAGGTCGTCACCGCGGGTGTATTCGCGCATGCCGAAAAACTCCATGCCGGACGGCCACGGCTTGCTGACCGGGGGCCTGATCGGCGGCTCCTCGAACTGGCGGGTGAGCGCCTGGTCCTCGAGGTTTTCGAGGTCCGGGTGCACCAGCAACTCGAACTCCGGCGCGACGATGGTCCGCCGGGTCGCGAGCCCCAGCGGGTCGCTGGAGACGGCGGTGAGCGGGCCGACCTTGTAGACGCCGCGCCGCTGGCAACGCAGCGTGTAGTCGTGCTGGATCACCTGGCCGGACGCGATGCTGGCCACCGGGACGCGCACCGTCTGGCCCAGGCGCTGCGGGAGCTTCTCCTCGAGGATCAGCGTCGACGCGCGCCGGTTGGCCTTGAGCTGGAGCGTGACCGACAGCCGCTGGCCCGCGGTCGTCCGCGGGAAGAGCCCCTCGCGGGTCGCCTCGAGCTTGAGCCGGCGCGGCGCCAGAGCGGTGGCCGCGAAGACCGCCAACGCCAGGCCGTAGGCGAACAGGTACATCGCCGTCCCGGCCACGATCCGGGCACTAATCCAGATCAGCACCGCGGCAAAAGCTGCCGCACCGCCGGCCCGGGTCAGGCCGAGCTTGGCGATCCGCTCCTTGAACCGGTTACCGAAGGCACCCGTCTCCAGGTCGTCGCGAAGCGTGTCGAAGCGCCCGCCCAACCTGCGCAGGAGGCGGTTGAGCGCGGACGGGGTCGCGTCGTCGACATCCGGGCGCGCCACGTAGCCCGAGGTGGGCAGTGACGAGCCGGACGGAACAGCTGTCGCCGCCTTGCGGCGACCGGGCAGACGGGCCATCGGGTTCAGCTACGCACGGACAGCGGCGGCTTCACCGACGCCACGACGCGCTCAAGCGCGTCACGCACGCCCTCGCCGCGCAGCACGGCCTCGGGCTTAAGCACAATGCGGTGCGCAAGGACGGCGGAGGCGATCGCGCGTACGTCGTCCGGGTAGACCTCGAGGCGGCCGTCACTTGCCGCGAGGACGCGGGACGCCTTGAGCATGGCAATCGAGGCGCGCGGGCTGGCGCCGACCGAGATGGCCGGGTCATTGCGGGTGCCCTGGATCAGGTCGACGATGTAGAAGCCGACCTCCTTGGACGTCTGCACGTTGGTCGCGGCGAACTGGATCAACTGCGAGACGCCCTCGGTGTCCATGACCGGCGTCAGGGCATCGATCGGAAGCGCGTTGCCGTTGGAGAACATGACATCGAGCTCGCTGTCGCGGGAGAGGTAGCCCATCGAGAGCTTGAACAGGAAGCGGTCGACCTGGGCCTCGGGGAGCGGGAAGGTGCCGCCCTGCTCGATCGGGTTCTGCGTCGCCAGCACGATGAAGGGCCGCGGCAGGTCGTAGGTCTTGCCGTCGGCGGTCACCCGGCGCTCGGCCATGGCCTCGAGGAGCGCGGACTGGGTCTTCGGGCTCGCCCGGTTGATCTCGTCGACGAGCAAGACGCTGCTGAAGATGGGGCCGGGCTTGAACTCAAACTCGCCCTTGCGCTGGTCCAGAATCGACGAGCCGGTGATGTCACCAGGCAGCAGGTCAGGCGTGCACTGCACGCGGGCGTTGCTGGCGTTCATCGAGACCGACAGCGCGCGGGCGAGCATCGACTTGCCAGTGCCCGGCAGGTCCTCGAACAGGACGTGGCCCTCGCACATAATTGCGGCGAGCGAGAGGCGAACGACCTCCTCCTTGCCGAGGATCACCTTGCAGACGTTGTCCGTGATGCCGTCGAAGACGCCCTTGAAGTCGTTGATGCCGAGCTTGGCCCCGGCGGAGCGGAGCCCGGGCGCCTTGGCGTTAGCCGAGCTGCTGGACGAACTGGCGGTCGTGCGACGCGCCCTGCCTCGCTGGGAAGTGGCTGTCGCGGCGGTGGTCGCCATCGGGTTCGTCCTCTCGTGACGGCATTCGCGGGCGGCTGACAAGAACGCGACCGCGGGTGTGTGGGCG
>JBKJLP010000505.1:0-5890 GCA_046596735.1 Mycobacteriales bacterium
TACGTCACGAGCTCGCACGAGCTGACGATCTACGACGCACGCGTGCCCGAGACGCCCATGCTGCTGTCCACGCTGCCGATCCCGCAGATGCCTTACTTCGCCGAGGAAGACGTCGATACCAACGGCTCGATCCTGCTCATCGGCACCTACGGGCTGCTCTTGGTGATCGATGTGCGGGACAAGGCACGCCCCGCGGTGCTGTCCACGCTGCAGGGCGGCGACGAGCACACGATCACCTGCGTCCTCGACTGCACCTGGGCCTACGGCTCGTACGGAGAGATCATCGACCTGCGCGACCCGACCAAGCCGCGGCGGGCTGGCGACTGGACCACGGCGTTGCCCGGCGGTCCCGGGGTCCAGCACGACGTCACCGAGGTCTCGCCCGGCATCGTGGTGACGAGCACCAAGACGATGTGGGTGCTCGACGCGAGAGGCAACCCAGCCACGCCCAAGGTGATCGCTACCGGCGTCTCAGGGGACGGGCGGTTCGTCCACGCCAACCTGTGGCCCCGGCAGGGCAAGGACAAACTGCTGCTGGTCGGCGGCGAGACCGAAGAAGCCGGGACCGGTTCGTCCTGCGCGGACAAGCAGGCCGGCGCCTTCATGACCTGGGACACGACCGGGTGGCAGAAGAGCAAGAAGCTCACCCTGCTCGACTCCTACCGTCCGTCGACCGCGACACCGATCACCGGTGGCGCGTTGGGCTACGAGACCTACTGCTCGCACTGGTTCACCCCGCGCCCGGGTTGGCAGGACGGCGGTCAGGTTGCCGTGGGCTGGTACGAGCACGGGACCCGGCTGCTGCAGGTCGCGAAGACCGGCAAGATCAAGGAGATCGGCTACTTCGTCCCGGCCGCGACGACGGCGAGTGCGGCCTACTGGGTCACCAAGGATCTGCTGTACGTCCTTGACTATCAGCGAGGGCTGGACATCCTTCGCGTCCACGACGGGGCGTCCCCCCGCGCGATGGCCGCTGGCGCCAGCGGGCTCCGGCCCGACCAGGCGCCGGCTGTGGCGCGGACCTGGCTGCCTGGCTCGCTGGTGGGCGACCAGTGGCGCTGCCGCTAGCGTGACCGGGTGACCCGACCCGATGGCCGTGCGGCCGATCAACTCCGTCCCGTGTCCCTCACTCGCGGCTGGCTCGACCATGCCGAGGGTTCCTGTCTCGTCGAGTTCGGCGCGACTCGCGTCCTGATCGCGGCCAGCGTCACCGAGGGCGTCCCGCGCTGGCGCAAAGGCAGCGGTCTGGGCTGGGTGACGGCGGAGTACGCCATGCTCCCGCGGGCAACGCACACCCGCAGCGACCGGGAGTCGGTGCGCGGCAAGCTGGGCGGTCGCACCCACGAGATCAGCCGGCTGGTCGGGCGAAGCCTGCGCGCGGCTATTGACCTCACGCTGCTCGGCGAAAACACGATCGCCATCGACTGTGACGTGCTCCAGGCCGACGGTGGCACGCGGACCGCGGCCATCACCGGCGCGTTCGTCGCGCTGTCCGACGCCTGCTCCTTCCTGTCCCGGCCGCAGGCGATCGTCCGGACGGTTTCGGCCGTCAGCGTGGGGATCATCGACGGCGAACCCCGTTTGGACCTTCCGTACGTCGAAGACGTCGCCGCCGACACCGACATGAACGTCGTCGCTACCGGTGACGGCGCGCTCATCGAGGTGCAGGGCACCGCCGAGGGCAACCCGTTCAGCCGAGCCGAGCTCGACGCGCTCCTGGACCTCGCCCTGGGTGGCTGCCAGACGCTGGCCGGCCTGCAGCAGGCGGCGCTCGCTGAGCCCCTGCGGGTCAAGCACACGGGCGACTCCCGCGCCCTATGACTCAGGTCGTTCTCGCGACCCGCAACGCGGGCAAGCTCACCGAGCTACGGCGCATCCTGGCGCCGTACGACGTCGAGTTGCTTGGGCTCGATGACGTCACGGCTTACGAACCGGGGCCGGAGACCGAACCGAGCTTTGCCGGCAATGCTCTGCTCAAGGCGCGCGAGGCGAGTGAGCACACGGGCCTCGCCGCCATCGCGGACGACAGTGGGCTGGCGGTAGACGCGCTCAACGGGATGCCCGGTGTGCTGTCCGCCCGCTGGTGTGGCCGGCATGGCGACGACCTGGCCAACACCGCGCTCTTGCTGGGGCAACTCGCCGACGTCCCGGCCGCGCGTCGCACGGCCAGGTTCGTCTGTGCGGCCGCTGCGGTGTTGTCCGATGGCACCGAGCTGGTGGTGGAGGAGGCGATGACCGGCCTGGTGATCGACGCGCCGCGGGGGAGCAACGGCTTCGGCTACGACCCGGTGTTCGTGCCTACCGGTGAGCAGCGCACCAGCGCCGAACTCACATCAGCGGAGAAGGACGCCATCAGCCACCGGGGCAAGGCCTTCCGCTCACTCGTCCCGCTGCTGCTCCGGGCCCTGGGTCATCCCGTCGTCGAGGGCTAGCGCGACGAGCGGATGATGGTGAGGCAGCGTTCATCGTTGCGCGCTGTCTGCTGCACCTCACGCTCGGCTCCGGTCGACGGGTCGAACAGCCACGCGTCCGCGTCGGTCTCGGTCAGGTGTGCCACCTCTCGGCTCACGGTCCGGATCCGACCGAGCATGTCGTCAATGCCGCCGAGCCGAGCGGTGTCGGTGAGCCGGTGGCTGGAGATGATCCAGACCCGATCGGTGGCGAACCGACCGGCGTTGAGGGCGGCCAGGTCCGAGCAGTTGAGCTGCTCCTCCCGCGACAGGAACAAGATCACGCCATCTCGGCTGACACCTGTCTGATTGGCGTAGTACTCGAAGGGATCCCGCGTCGCGACCTCGACGTAGACGAGGTCACCGGGCTGGCGCACCCTCGCGAAGCGCTCGAGCAGCGGCCGGAGCTCCTCGATCTCCTGGGTGTGCGTGGTCAGGGACAGGCCGCTGGCGGCGGCCGGTGCGAGGGTCACGGTCAGCGCTGCGCTCGCCACCAACAACCACGCCGTACGACCGGCGAGCAGCTGGTGCGGGAGGGCGGCGGCAAGGGTGACGGCCGCTACCGGGACGAGCCACAGCGCGAGCCGGCCGGCGAAGGGATAGGTCGACAGGGCGGCTGCGGTGAGTGCGGCGGGAACCGCGGCCCACAGCAGCGCCGTCCGGCGCCCCGTCTCTCGACTCAGCCGCAGGAGACCGAAAGCCACCAGGAGCAGCCCCAGCCCGTGCAGCGTCAACTCCAGCGGGTTCTCCGCGAGGCCGAACCAGCGGCGGACCAGCCAGGTCGGCAGGTCAGCCGCCGAGTTGGGGTAGGAGAAGGCCCAGAAATCGCTCAGCGGCTGGTTCTCGGTGAGCTGGCGCAGGACGAGCAGGTAGGACACGGCGAGCGACACCAACCAGACCGACAGGACCAGCGCCATGCGTACGGCTCGGCGCAGGTCCCGGTCGCGCAGCGGGCGTAGCACGATGACCACGCTGATCCCGGCGAGCACAAAAATCGACGCGTACGACAGCCACACCGCGACCGCCCCGGCTGCGGCCAAGCGGCGCAGGGGAGGCCCGTCGCCTGCGCCGGATCGCACGCGGAACGCCATCAGCATGAGCACCATCACGACGAGGACGTCAGTGGAGTACTGCTTGACCTCATTGGAGTAGTAGATGAGGCCAGGGTGCAGGGCCACGACCAGCACCGGCACCGGGACGAGCACCCGCGGCAGGATCCGCCGGGCAAACGGGAGGATCAGGCCGAGCACGGCCAGCCCCGCGAGCAGGGGTACGAACCGCAAGCTCCGCTCGCCGGTGCCGAAGATGTCCACGGACAACCGCTCGAGCCAGAGCCAGAGCACCGGCGCGGCCTGGCTGTGTAGCAGCGGCTCGCGGACCAGGTCGATGAAGCCACGCTGGACCAGGTTGTCCGCGATCAGGACCTCGTCCAGCCACAGCGTGCGACCGCCCAGCCACTGGCGGAGGCGGGCGTAGGCGCCCAGGATGATCACGGCCGTCGGCAACCACACCTGCCAGGCGATGCTCAGCCGATGCAAGAAGGCTGCGGAGACGGCGGGCCGCCGCCGACGTCGTGCATGGCGAGGGGGGAGTGGGACGGCGATCCGCCGCGAGCGCTTCCGGCCGGACCCTGGCCTGGTGGTCCGGGGCGGGATGGTCAGGGAGGGTGGCGGCGGCTCCGGGCTCACGACGTACGGGCGCGGTACCGCTCACGCATGAGGATCCACAGCGCCTCGACGCCGTCCTTCCAGGTGAGCTTCTTGCCCTCCTCGCGGGTGCGCGCCTTGTAACTGATCGGCACCTCAAAGGGGCGCATCCCGCGGCCGAGCAGTTTTCCGGTGACCTCGGCCTCCATGCCGAAGCCGGCGCTGCGGATGTCGAGCTCGCGATAGAGCTCGAGCGGCATGAGCTTGAAGCAGGTCTCGAGGTCGCTGATCCAGCAGTCGAAGACGACGTTGGCGAACAGCGTGACGGCCTTGTTGCCCAGGACGTACCAGAAACTGAATGCGGTGTGCGAGCCGAAGCTGCGCGTGCCGTAGACCAGTTGCGTTTCACCCGCAAGGACGGGGGCGAGCAGGGTGGGGATCTCCTCGGGGGAGTACTCCAGGTCCGCGTCGCAGATGATCATGTAGTCGCCTGTGGCGGAGTCAGCGGCCGTGCGGATCGCCGCGCCCTTGCCTCGGTTGGCCGGGTGGTGGACCACGGTCAGCGAGGGGTGGCTGATCCCGGCGAGCAGCTCGGCGGTGCGGTCAACGCTGCCGTCGTTGACGACGACGACCTCGACATCGCAGGGGTAGTCGACGTTGAGGATCCGCTTGAGTGCCGTCTCGACCGTCGCAGCCTCGTTATAGACGGGTACGAGCACGGACAGCTTCACCCCGGCAACGCTAGCCGACCAGCTCCGGATGTCCCTGGAACCAGGCGATCGTGCGCGCTAGGCCGTCGTCGAGCGACACCTGCGGCTCCCAGCCGAGGGCGGTCCGCGCCAGGGTGATGTCGGGCTGGCGTACCGACGGGTCGTCCTCGGGCCGAGGGACGAAAACGATCTCGCTGTCGCTCTTGCTCAGGACTTTGATCCGCTCAGCGAGCTCGAGCATCGTCAGCTCGTACGGGTTGCCGACGTTGACCGGCCCGGGCAGGTCGCTGCGCAGGAGCAGCAGGATGCCGTCGACGAGGTCGTCGACATAGCAGACGCTACGGGTCTGGCTGCCATCCCCGGCGACCGTGATCGGCTCGCCGCGCAGGGCCTGGCGGATGAAGGTAGGGATGGCGCGTCCGTCGTTGGGCCGCATCCGCTCGCCGTAGGTGTTGAAGATCCGCAGGATGCCGGTGTCGACGCCGTGCGTGCGCCGGTAGGCCATCGTCAGGGCCTCGGCGTAGCGCTTGGCCTCGTCGTAGACGCCGCGCGGGCCGACCGGGTTGACGTGGCCCCAGTAGGTCTCCGGCTGCGGGTGCACCTGCGGGTCGCCGTAGGTCTCACTGGTCGATGCGAGCAGGAAGCGCGCGCCCTTCTCCTTGGCCAAGCCGAGGGCGTGCAGGGTGCCGATGGAGCCGACCTTGAGCGTCTCGATCGGCAGCAGCAGGTAGTCGATCGGGCTGGCCGGACTGGCGAAGTGCAGGATCTGGTCGACCGGACCGGGGACGTGGACGTAGTCGGTGATGTCGGCCTTGATGAGCCGGAACCGGTCGTTCTCCAGCAGGTGCTCGACGTTGGTGGGCGTGCCCGTGACGAAGTTGTCGAGCGCGACGACCTCGCAACCGTCATCGAGCAGCCGGGTGCACAGGTGCGACCCCAGGAACCCGGATCCCCCGGTCACCACGACACGCGTCATGCAGGCAAACCTAGTGGAGTGCGCACGGGGGGACTCGAACCTCCACACCCGAAGGCGGCGGCACCTAAAGCCGCTGCGTCTGCCAATTCCGCCACGCGCGCTACGTCG
>JBKJLP010000311.1:0-6089 GCA_046596735.1 Mycobacteriales bacterium
ATCGGCGGGTATTACTACGTCGACAAGGCCAAGACCGACGCAGTGATGCGTCCGAGCGCGACGTTCAACGCCGCGCTCGCCGACTTCTGACCCCCGTTAGGCTCTGGCGCGTGGACCAACCTGCGAGTACTCCGGCGCGCTCCCCTGCCGCGGGGATCGCGCCGTGACCGACGTGCTCGTCAGCATCGGGATCATCCTGGCGCTGATTGCCATGGGCGCGGTCTTCGTCGCGAGCGAGATCGCCCTTGTTTCTCTGCGCGAGAGCCAGATCAAGGGGATGGCCGAAACCGGCAAGCGCGGCCGCCGGGTCGCTTCGCTGTCGGCCAACCCCAACCGTTTCCTGGCCGCCGTGCAGATCGGCGTCACCGCAGCCGGCTTCTTGTCGGCGGCATTCGGTGAAGCCCGGCTGTCCAAGCACCTTGCGCCGCGGCTGGAGGAGGCCGGGCTGTCGACCGGGGTGTCCGAGCTCGTCAGCCTCATCACGATCACGTTGGCCATCTCCTACATCGCGATCACCGTCGGCGAGTTGACCCCTAAGCGGCTCGCCCTGCAACGACCGCAAGGGACGGCGCTGTTACTTGCGCCACTGGTCGACCGGTTCGCCCGGATCAGTCGGCCGATTATCTGGTTGCTGTCTAAGACGACAGACCTGGTCGTACGCCTGCTCGGCGGTGACCCGCACTCCCAGCGCGACGCCATCAGCGAGGACGAGTTGCGCGGTCTCGTCGCCGCGCATGAGTCGCTCACCAAGGACGAGCGCAAACTCATCGACGACGTCTTTGCTGCGGGTGAGCGCCAGTTGCGCGAGGTCATGTTGCCGCGCACCGAGGTCGCTTTCCTCGAGGGCAGCATGACGCTGACCAGAGCCATGAAGGTCACGTCGGACTCACCGCACTCGCGTTACCCGGTCTCCGGCAGTTCACAGGACGACGTGATCGGGTTCCTGCACATCCGCGACCTGATGGTGCCGCTGGCCAAGGCCCGGGGGCAGAAGGTGTCCGACGTCGTCCGCGACGTCAAACTGCTGCCCGTGACCAAAAAAGTCTTGCCGTCGCTATCGGAGATGCGCCGTGAGGGACACCACCTCGCCGTCGTCATCGACGAATATGGCGGCACCGCGGGGATCGTCACGCTTGAGGACCTCATCGAGGAGGTCATCGGTGACATCCGCGACGAGTACGACGTTGAGGAGGACCACCCGCTGAGCATCGTCGGCGGCGACGTCGAAGCCGACGGCTTGCTCAACCTGGACGAAACGCTCGAGCAGACCGGCGTGCACCTTCCGGACGGCCCGTACGAGACCCTGGCCGGATTCGTCATGGCGCAGCTCGGGCATCTGCCGCGGGTGGGTGAGGCCGTCGAGGTGGACGGACACCGCCTCACGGTGACCAAGTTAGATACACGTCGGGTGTCGCGGGTGCGGGTTGACCCGGTGGTCGGCGAGGAGCCGAACGAGCAGCGGGAGCAGGCGTCATGAGTCGGGACCTCAGGGCCAGCGTCGACCTGCCGGCCACGGTGGCCGACGTTTTCGCCCTCCGTACGAGCCAGCGCTGGGTCGACCTCAAGGCCGAGCGGCTCAACGACGGCAGCACGCTCGTCGAGCGGATCGAGAGCCCCACCGGCGTGGTGACCCTGTCGGTCTCGCGCAATCTCCCGCAGGGCGCCCCCGGCTTCCTGGAGCGCTTCCTGCCGCAGGACGGCAAGGTGATCCAGAACGAGACGTGGAACCCGCCTGACTCCGCCGGGATCTGCACGGGGACGTGGACCGTCGAGATCCCCGGCGCCCCGGCAAAGCTGGGTGGAGCCAGCCGCCTAGAGCCGGTGGGCGACGGCAGCCGGCAGACGATCACCGGCGCGGCCAAGGTCTCGATTCCGCTGATCGGCGGTAAGGCCGAGCAGTACGTCGCCGACATGACCACCAAGCTGATCGACCGCGAAGGTCAGCTCATGATCGAGGCGCTGAGGCAATGACCGGTCGCCGTCGCGTCCTGTCCGGCATCCAGCCCACCGGTCCAGGCTCCCAGCTCGGCAACTACCTGGGCGCCGTGCGCAATTGGGCGGTCATGCAGGATGAGAACGATTGTTTCTTCTTCATCGCCGACCTGCACTCCCTGACTGCCACGCCGGATCCGGCCTTCCTGCGCGAGCGCACTCGTGGCGCGCTCGCCGAGTTGCTCGCCATGGGGCTGGACCCTGCACGTAGCACCGTCTTCGCCCAGAGCCACGTGCACGAGCACCCCGAACTCGGCTGGATCCTGGGCTGTCTCACCGGCTTCGGCGAGGCGAGCCGCATGACGCAGTTCAAGGAGAAGGGCGGCGGATCGGTCGGGTTCTTCTTCTACCCAGTGCTGCAAGCGGCCGACATCTTGATGTACCAGGCCGACGCCGTACCCGTGGGCGAGGACCAACGCCAGCACCTGGAGTTGACACGGGATCTGGCCCAGCGGTTCAACGGCCGCTACGGCGACACCTTCGTGGTTCCGGCCGCCTACGCGCAGGCGCCGGCCGCCCGGATCAAGGACCTGCAGGACCCCACCCGCAAGATGAGCAAGAGCCTCGGTGGCAACGGCACGATCTGGGTTCTCGACGACCCCAAGGTCATCACCAAGAAGGTCAAGAGCGCCGTGACCGACACCGGGCGAGAAGTGCGCGCAGGCGACGACAAGCCGGGCATCACCAACTTGTTGATCGTGTTGTCGGCCGCGACCGGCCGCTCCGTTGAGCAGTTGGAAAAGGACTACGACGGCAAGGGTTATGGCGATTTCAAGGCCGATGTGGCTGACGCCGTGGTGCAGATGTTCGCGCCGGTACGCGCGACGTACGACGAGTTGGTTGCCGCCCCCGACCACCTGGACGCGGTGCTTGCCGCCGGAGCGGCCGCTGCGGGCGAGGTTGCCGCTGCGACGATGGCTGACGTGCGCGAGCGCGTCGGTCTGCTGGCGCCGCGCTGATGTCGCGGCGGGACATCGGGGTGGCCATCGGCCTGCCCGAGCCTGCCCACACCGAGCTCACGACCTGGCGGCAGCGCCTCGGCGACCCCAACGCCTGGGCCATCCCGCCGCACATCACGCTGCTCCCGCCGACGTCCTTCCCCGACGACGCGTTACCCGAGATCGAGGAGCACCTACGGACGGTGGCGGCCGGTGAGGAGCCGTTCGACATTCATCTGCGCGGCTCGTCGAGTTTTCGTCCGGTGTCGCCGGTGGTCTTCGTACCGCTCGCCGAGGGGATCAGCGGCTGCGAGCGGGTCGAGGGCAAGGTGCGCAGCGGTCCGCTCGAGCGCGAGCTCGGTTTTCCGTATCACCCGCACGTCACGGTGGCGCATGACGTCGGCGACGAACTCCTGAACCAGGCGTTCGCGGAGCTGGCGTCGTACGAGGCTCGGTTCCGAGCCTGGGGCTTCACGATGTTCGAGCAGGGCAGCGACCACGTGTGGCGCCCGCAACGGGACTTTCCGTTCGGGCAAGTGGGGCTGCCGGGCCCGGCTGCTGCGGGGGATGCACCCGGCTTGGCCGGGTAGGGAGATCGCGTGTCTGCTCTGAGCTCGGCAAAATCCGCGCTGCCTCGCGCCCGCGCCCGGTGGGGATTCGTCGACCACCTCGTCCGCATGTGGGGCCGCTATCAGGCCAGCGGCGGTGACCGGCTCGCGGCTGGCGTGACGTTCTACTGGTTCCTGTCGCTCTTCCCGATCCTGCTGTTGGCCATCTCTGTCCTGGGCTACATCTACGGCGATCAGGCCCCGGCGAAGGTCTCCGCCGGGTTAACCGGATATCTGCCTGAGCAACTGGTCGACACGATCGGCGAGACCCTCAACGACGCCAAGGGCAAGGCCGGCGTGATCGGTATCGCCGGGCTGCTGCTGTCGGGCCTGGGCTGGATTAACGGGCTCCGCGACGCGATCCGGGTGATCTGGCACCGCACGGGTGACCTGGGCAACATCGTGGTCCGCAAGATCGCCGACATCGTTGTTCTCGTCGGGCTGTTCGCGACCATCGCGGCGTCAGTCGTGATCAGTGGCGCCACCACGGCGGCGACGGACGGGGTGCTTTCCCTGCTCGGGGTCGCTCAGACCGACGCGGCGACAGCGGTGACCCAGGTGCTCGCTTACCTGTTGGCCGGCATCGCTGACACGGCACTGTTCCTGTACGTGTTCACCCGCCTGCCCCGGGCCACCCCGCGGGTCGTCAACGTGCTCCCGGCAGCGATCTTCGGTGCCATAGGGTTCGAGATCCTCAAGTTTTCCGGGGCGTTCTACGTCGCTCGCACCACGAGCAAGGGCGAGGCGACGTACGGCACGTTTGCCGTCGTCGTCGGCCTGTTGCTCTTCCTCAACCTGGTGTCGAGGCTGATCCTGCTGGCTGCCGCGTTCGCGGTCACGGCTCCGTACGACAGCGACACCTTGCCCTCTGGGACCGCCGGCCACGAGCCGACGGGCGATCCACTACCGCTCCCCGTCCCTCAAGCAGCCATCGTGACGGGGCCGCCACCCCGTCAGGCGGCGCTCGTGCAGGGTGCTGCGCGGGTCACCGCCGGAGCCATCGGAGCCGCGCTCGTGATTGTTGGCGTCGGTGCCGCGCGCACCATCCGGTCTGTGCTCAGCCGCTAAGCAGTCGCCGCCGCCGACCCATCACCACAGCGGTGCCGCCTGCGGTGAGCAGGACGACGCTGACCGGTAGCCCGGGGAGTGCGGGCGCGCTGGAGACGCGCGAGGTCGCGGTCCGGGGCATCGCACTCTGGGTCGCTGGCTCGCCGTCGGGCTTGAGGAGCTGACCGACCGGTACGGCGCCGGCGGCGGTCGCGGCAAAGCCCCAATCGAGCAGGTGGGCGACCTCGGGCCAGACGCGTGGCTTGGCGTGGAGCACCGTCACGAGCAAGGTGTGGCCGTTGCGGGTGGCGGCACCGACGAACGTCGCGCCGGCCTTGACGGTGTAGCCGTTCTTGATGCCGATGGCGCCGTCATAGTTGAACAGCAACTTGTCGTGCGAGGTGATCCTCAGCGGTTTGCCCATGCGCCCCAGGATCGTCGAGCGCTTGGTGCCGACGTAGCTGCGGAAGTCCGGCAGCGCCATGGCCGCCCGGGCGATCAACGCCAGGTCGTAGGCGGTGGTGAGCTGACCGGGGGCGTCGAGTCCGCTGGGGTTAGCGGCGACGGTGTCGACAGCACCGATGCGGCGCGCCTCGTCATTCATGCTCTTGGCGGTCAGATCCGGGCCGCCAGCCGCACTGGCGAGGGCATTGGCCGCGTCGTTGCCGGAGGTCATCAGCATGGCCCGTAGGACTTGGTAGGCGGGATAGCGGACGTTCTCGATCAACCCGACGCGCGATCCCTCGACGTTGACGTCCTCGAATGTCGGAACGATCGTCGAGGTGCGCTCGATGCGGGGGATCAGGGTCAGTGCGGTGAGGATCTTGAGCGTGCTCGCCGGCAGCAGCTGGCGATGGGCGTCGCGAGCCGCGAGTACCGCGCCCGTGTCGAGGTCGGCCACGAGCCATGCGGTGCCGGACAGGTCGCTGGGTAGCGGTCCTGCGCCTTTGGCCACCGTGGTGCCGGGCCGGAGCGTCGGTCGGGTCGCGTCCACACCCGCCGACGCGGGCAGTGCCAGCACAGCGAGTGCGAGCAGGGCCGCAGGGAGCGAGGCCAGGCCGGTGATCCGGCGCCGCGAGGTGGTCCGCATGATGCCTCGGACGCTACGGCACCAGAGGTCAGATGCGGCGGAAGATGAGCGCTCGCTTGACCTCTTGGATGGCTTTGGTGACCTCGATGCCGCGCGGGCAGGCATCGGTGCAGTTGAAGGTGGTCCGGCAGCGCCAAACCCCTTCCTTCTCGTTGAGGATCTCGAGGCGCTCGTCGCCGCCGTCGTCGCGGCTGTCGAAGATGAAGCGGTGGGCGTTGACGATCGCGGCGGGCCCGAAGTAGCTGTCGTCGTTCCAGAAAACGGGGCACGACGTGGTGCACGCGGCGCACAGGATGCACTTGGTGGTGTCGTCGAAGCGGGCGCGGTCCTCGGCCGACTGCAGCCGCTCGCGGGTGGGCTCGCGGCCGTCGGTCATGAGGAACGGCTTGACCGCCCTGAAGGCGTCGAAGAAGG
>JBKJLP010000393.1:0-3910 GCA_046596735.1 Mycobacteriales bacterium
CTGCGGGCGCACGTCCTCAACCGGGCACTCTCGCCCGAGGGCTGGCGCGTCGAGGTCCTGGCCACGACGCCGTCGACCAACGCCGTCGTGACCGAGCGGGCGCGGGCTGGCGAGGCAGCCGGATTGGTGGTGGTCGCCGAGGAACAGACCGCTGGCCGGGGTCGCCTGGACCGCACCTGGGTCTCGCCGCCGCGCGCCGGCCTGACCTTCTCGGTGCTGCTGCGCCCGGACCTGCCGCTCAGCGACTACGGCTGGTTGTCGCTGCTGGCCGGACTCGCGGTGGCGGACGCTGTCCGGGACGCGGCGGGCGTTAACGCGGTGCTCAAGTGGCCCAACGACGTGCTCGTCGACGGGCGCAAGCTGTGCGGGATCCTGGCCGAGGTTGCCGAGCCCGGCGCCGTGGTGATCGGCATCGGTCTTAACGTGTCGACCCGTCCCGAGGAACTGCCCGAGGGAGGGACCTCGCTCGCCGTCGAGGGGACGCGGACGGCGGACCGCGACACGGTCCTGCGGGCGGTGCTGCGCCAGCTCTCTCGGGTCCTCGACCAGCCGGAGCGGGCGCGCGAGGATTACCGAGCGCGCTGCGCGACCCTCGGGTTGCGGGTCCGGCTGCTGTTGGCCTCCGGAGCGACCACCGGGACGGCCGAGAGCATCGACCCGGCCGGCCGGTTGGTGGTGGACGGGACGGTCTACGGCGCCGGGGACGTCGTCCACCTGCGCCCGGCGGGTGCTTAGCCCGTGACGGTCAGCGGCTTGTCGTCAACCCAGCGAGGCGAGCCGTCCTTGGCCGAGGACTCGAAAGCCCGCAGGACGTAGCTGCCGGCAGGGACGTCGGCGGTCGCGGTCCACGAGCCGCGGCCTGGCGCCCCGAGCGACGCCGTGGTGAACCCGCGCTTGACGACGTTGCCGCCCTGGAGCAGCTCCCAGGAGACGGTGGCCTCGAAGACGGTGGCCTCTCCACCGAAGGACCCGCCGGTCGCCAGGCTGCCGTCGTCCGGCGTCGTGATCCACACTGGCGCGAGGATCTCCGCGGAGGGCTGGCGCGACACCGGCTTGCTGATGTCCACGTGACCCCACAGGTCTGACGCTTGCTTGCCCTCGATCAGCACCTGCACCGTACGTACGTCGTTGGCTGCGGCGGTCACGGTGTGGACGAGCTGTTGGACGCTGGCGTTCTCCGCTGCGCCCCCGGCGTTGGCCGTGCGTGCCTGCGAGGACAGATCGACGTAGGCGGTCGCGTCGGCGATCCGCACGCTCCGCACGATCGTCTGCCGTGACCACAGCGACGTGTAGTCGCTGTCCTGCGCGGGCGAGGTCAGCATGGCCTGCACGGCGTCCTTGACCTGCTCGGTCGGGGTCGACTGCGCGGTACGCCGGTGGAACTCGCGGTAGAGCCGTGGGTCACCCCCGTCGTCGCCGAGGTAGTAGACGGCGCGAGCCTCCGTCTGTGCGCTGGACGGGCTCGGGCTGGGCGAGGAGGTCGAGTCTGTCGACGGGGTCGCGACCGGGCTGAGATCCGCAGCGCTCGGAGGGCTACTGCTTGCGCCGCAGCCAGCGGCCAGGAGAACCAGGGCACCGCCGGCGGCGAGCCGGGCTGCGGGGTGGTTGCGGGTCATGGTCTGCCTTCCGACCGGGGGTCGTCGCCGAGGGTCGGCGCACGTGCACCTCTTCAGACGCGCTGCACCTGCTGGGGGTTGCTCGGTCGGTGCGCCACACTTGCGATCATGGCCTATCCGAGCAAGCTCCTGGCGGAGAACGAACACTTGGTTCTGGACCTGCACCCGCACTGGAAGGCGCTGATCGCGCCCGCGGTCACGCTGGTCCTCACCCTAGGGACCGCTGGCTACGCGGCCGCTCTCATCCCGGCCGGAACTCATCAAGGCCTCTACCGACTGGGCGTGCTGGTCGTGGCGCTGGCCCTGCTGGTGGGCTACGCGCTGCGCCCGTTCCTGGGCTGGCTGACCACTCACTTCGTGGTCACCGACCGGCGGGTGCTGGTCCGCAGCGGAATCCTCGCCCGCAACGGGCGCGACGTACCGCTGTCCCGGATCAACGACATCACCTTCAGCCACACTTTCGTTGAGCGGCTGCTGGGCTGCGGCACGCTCGTGGTCGAGTCCGCCGGCGAGCGCGGCCAGGTGACGCTCAACGATGTGCCCCGCGTGGAGCAGGTGCAGCGCCAGCTGTACGACCTCGTGGAGTCGACTGACGAGCGTCGTCGCGCCATTCCGGATGCCTAGCCCCGCGGCGGATCGGTTTCGCCGTCGACAATGCGCTCCGGGTCGAAGGGCGGCCACTCGCCCTGCGGCGCACTGATCGCGCTGAAGTAGTCGCTCGTCGTCCGCGCCCCAGCCCGCTCACCGGGCCCGCCCGCGTTGACCCCGATCCCGGACAGCACAGCGACCAAGCCCGCGCCCATGACCACCGCTCCGGCGGCGCCGCCGCGCGGCATGACGAACGCGGCGAGCAGGAATGCGACGAGGGCGACACCGCGCAGGGTGAAGTAGGCCACCTTGCGTCGCCGGACGCTCATCGCCCGACGGTACGCCTGCGCCCTAGGCTGCCCTGATGGCCGCCGAGGAGCTCGAGGCAACCCTGCTGGGCGCGCCGCGCCAGTGGGACCGGGATGAGGTCGCCCGACAGGTCGGGATCGACATTGACCGGGCCAGCGACCTCTGGGCGGCCCTGGGGTTCGCCGAGGTCCCCACCGGCGAGATCGCGTTCACGGCGCTGGACGTCGAAGCGCTGCGTACGGCAGTCGCTCTGGGTGCCAGCGGGATCGTGGACCCTGACGTCCTGCTCGTGCTGGCCCGGGCCATGGGCCAGGGGCTGTCGCGGCTCGCCGAGGCGCAGGTCGAGGTCTTCAAGGGCCAGGCCCAGGGGCTCGCCGCGAGTGAGATCCGGGCAGCGACCGCCGTCGCCGCGGCCGACGTGCTGCCGCAGCTCGAGAGCCTCGTGGTGCACGTCTGGCGTCGGCACTTCGCGGCCGCCACCGAGCGCTCGCTGGTGGCCCTGCTGTCGGACGGGCACCCGGTGCTCGCCGTCGGATTCGTCGACCTCGTGGGATTCACCCGGACGAGCCGGGAGAGCAGCCCGCGCGACCTGGAGGACCTGCTTGAGCGCTTCGAACGCGAGACGGCGCTACGCGTCACGGCCAACGGCGGGCGCGTCGTCAAGACGCTCGGCGACGGGGTCCTGTTCGTCGCGGACACGATCGCGGGCGCCGCGGAGGTGGTGCTCGGCACGGTCGGCGAGCACGAGTTGGACGAGTCGCTGCCGGAGGTGCGCGCCGGTTTGGCACTCGGGCCGGTGCTCAGCCGGCTCGGGGATGTCTTCGGTGAACCGGTCAACCTGGCCAGTCGGCTCACCGACGAGGCGCGGCCGAGCAGCGTCCTGGTCGACCGGGCGGCCGCCGAGGCGCTCGCCCACGACCCGCGCTACCGCCTGGCCCCGCTCAAGCACCGATCCGTACGCGGGTATCGCGCTCTGCGCCCGCACGTCCTGCGACGCGCATGACGGACCCACTTAGGCTTGCCGCACTATGAGCGACCTGCCCCAACGGATCAGCCTGCGTGAGGTCGGCCCGCGCGATGGCCTGCAAAACGAAGCCCCGGTGCCCACCGAGTCCAAGGTGGCGCTGATCGACGCGCTTTCGCGGACCGGGCTGTCGCGCATCGAGGCCGTCTCGTTTGTGCACCCCAAGGCGATTCCGTCGATGGCCGATGCGGCTCAGGTGTGGTCGGCCGTATTGCGCTCTCCTGACGTGCGCTACTCCGCGCTGGTGCCCAACCTGCGTGGCGCGCAGCGGGCGCTGGAGGCCGGCTTCCGAGAGATCGAGGTCGTCGTGTCGGCCTCGGACACCCACAACCGCAAGAACGTCAACCGCTCCACCGACGAGTCGCTCGACGAC
>JBKJLP010000116.1:0-6748 GCA_046596735.1 Mycobacteriales bacterium
CGAGCCTGCTGGTGGCGCCTCCCAGGGTGGCCGAGTCCCCGGTTGCGCTGGAGTGCCGCGTGGTCGCTACGCAGGCGTTCGGCGAGTGCACCGTCGTCTTCGGCCAGGTCGTGCACATCGCGGTGGATGAGGCGGTGTTGCGCGACGACCGCCCGGCGATCGACCTGCTCGCGCCGGTCGCGCGCCTCGGCGCCAGTGAGTGGTCCACGATTGGCGAGGTAACCAGCCGCCGACGCGTCCCCTTCGGCGAGATCTCGGGTCAGGAGTCGTCGTGACCGTACGCACTCCGGCGACGACCCGCGGCGGGCTGATCGAGGCCGCCCGGGAGGTCTCCAGCGGGTCCGGCTTTGCCGAAGCGTCGATCGCGGACGTCGTGGCGCGCGCTGGCGCCAGCGTCGGCAGCCTCTATCACCACTTCGGCGGCAAGGCCGAGCTGTATCTGGCGCTGTTCGAGGACTACCAGGAGCGGCAGGAGACCCGAGCCGCCGCTGCCGTCCGGGAGGCGCGCCACCGCGGCGAGGTCGCGCCGGTCGCGTTGTTCGTTGCGGGGTCGCGGGCCTACCTCGCCGGGTGCTGGGAGGAGCGCGACCTGACGCGGCTCTTCCTCGCTGGCGGCGGCCCGCCTGGCTTCTCCCTGCAGGCCCGTCGGCGTTACCAGCAGTGGACCGGGCGCAACGCCGCGTTGCTCCAGGTCGACAGCGCCAAGCCGAGGGGTGATGCACTGGTCCTCGTGCTCACGACAGCGATCAGCGAGGCCGGTCACGAGGTCGCCGTGTGCGCCGATGAGACGTCGGCCCAGCGGCTCGCCGAGGATGTCCTGCACCTGCTCGGCCGGATTGCGGAGACCCCATGAGCTTGTTCGACGACGAACCCGTCAAGAAGGTCCCGCGCCGCGGCGCCGATTGGGAGACCCATCGCCAACACCGGCACGCCCAAGCCGGGCCGCCCTCGGACGAGGTGGGTGTGCTCGCCCTGTCGTCGTTCGTGCTGGCCCGTACGTCTGAGGTCGTCGTAGCCGTACGCGGGATCACGGCCTACTCCGACGGGCTGCACCTCAGCGCAGTGGTCCTGTTTGCCGACGAGACTCGGACCGAGGACCTGGCCTACTCGCTCCAGGAGTACAGCCGCAGCCCCGGCCGCTTCCGCTTCGGAGTCGCCTTCTCCGACGGACGCCAGGGCACCTCTGGCAGTCGCGACAGTCCGGACGTCGAGCGCCATGCCAACGCCGTTCAGCTGACCTTGCTCCATTCGGCGCACACGCCGCTGCAGTGGAACGGCGACTACTGGTTGCACCCGGTCCCGCCGGCCGGTCCGCTGGTGGTCGGCTGCCGGTGGCCGGACCGCGCGATCCCCGAGACGCTGGTGCAGATCGACCCGGCTCCGTTGATCACGGCGGCGGCCACGTCCCGACCGGTCTGGGAGATTGCTGAGTGAGCCGGCACGACCACCTGCTGGAGCGACGCGCCGACTACCCCGTGCTGGCCCGCAACACCTACCTGGCCTCGCACACACTCGGGGCCATGCACTGCCGTACACCCGAGCGGCTCGCGGAATACGCCCGGCTGTGGGCTGAGCTCGGCGTCGTCGCCTGGGAGGAATGGGCTAGCGAAGTCTGGCGAGTCGCTGACCTGGTGGGCAGCCTGATCGGCGCCCCGAGCGGCACCACCGTGATGCGCCAGAGCGTCGCCGACCTGCTCGGTGACGTGGTCAGCGCGATCGACTGGTACGGCAAGCGCAACCGGGTCGTCACGTCCGCGCTCGAGTGGCCCGGCAGCCTCAACACCTGGTCTCAGGTGGGCCGCCTCGGCGGCGAGCCGGTCGTGGTCCCCGGCGAGCCGGACGGGATTCACCTCGACGTCCAGCGCATGGTCGACGCCATCGACGAGCGGACCGCGATCGTCGAGTGCTCGCATGTGCTGTTCCGGACCTCGACGGTGGTCGACGTGGCGCCACTGGTGGCCCGCGCCCACGAGGTCGGTGCCCTGGTGATGGTGGACGGCTATCAAGCCGCCGGCTGCCTGCCCGTCGACGTCGTCGCCCTCGGCGTCGATGTTTACGTCGGCGGCTCGGTCAAGTACCTGTCCGGCGGACCGGGCAACGGCTGGATGTACGTCGCGCCGCACGTCGAACTCGAGCCGGTGACCACCGGCTGGTTCGGCACCGCGCGGCCCTTCGACTTCGATCCCGAACTGACCTACGGCGAGGGGGTCACCCGGTTTCGCGGCGGCACGCCGGGGGTCCCCGCCGCGTTTGCCGCTGCGCCCGCGTACGAAGCACTCGCCGAGATCGGGCTGGACGTGGTCCGCGAGCGGTCGGTGTCGATGACGCAGCCGCTGCTGGAGGCGGCGCTGGAGCGTGGGATCACCGTCCGGTCACCGCACGACCCGGCCCAGCGCGGTGGTCACGTCACCCTCGACCCGGGCAACGCCGCGCACGTCACTGACGCCCTGATCGAGCGCGGGTTCATCGTCGACCACCGGCCGGGCGTCGGGATCCGTCTTTCGCCGCACTTCTACAACTCCGCCGACGAGGTGATGGCGTGCCTAGACGCCATGACCGAACTGGTCGCAGCGGGCTAAGTGCCCGACACTGGTGGGGTGACCCAGCAGCTCGAGCAGCCCGCTCCCGCGAAGCGCAAGCGCGGACGGGAGTCCGCCGGCGACATGATCCGCTCGCTTGGCTTGGTGCTGATCATCGTCATCGTCGTGTTTTTCCTCGCCCAGCCGCCGGGCTCGGATGAGAAGTCGATTCGGGTGGTGGACCCGACCGGTGACGTGCGGTCGTTCGCGCAGACGCACCCAGGCGTGCCGGTGCCGAGCAACACCCCGCTCGGCTGGCGAGCGACCGTGACGGACTCGGGTCGTGACCAGTTGCGGGTCGGCTGGGTGACTCCGGCGGGCACCTACGTCGAGTACGTCGCCAGCACCGCCCCGGCGGCCGAATTCCTCCAGGAGATCACCGCAGGGGCGCCCGACATCGGCGCCGTCGACGTGGGCGGCCAGCGCTGGCAGCACTACGTCGAAGGCGCGACGACCTCGCTGGTGCGCACCGTTGCTGAGGCGACGATCGTGGTTGGCACGCGGCGCGGCAACGCCTCACTCACCGACCTACGCCTGCTCGCCGGCTCCCTCGCCGGCTAACGCCGCATCGAGCCGCGCCTTCGCGTTGTCGAGCCAGTGCTGACACGACGTCGCCAACTCCTCGCCGCGCTCCCAGAGCGCGAGCGACTCCTCGAGCGTCGTGCCGCCGGCTTCGAGACGTCGTACGACATCAGCGAGCTCGTCCCGGGCCGCCTCGTAGGACGGACTGGCAGAATCGGCCATGTGCGAACCCTACGGCTCCGCCTGCGGGCAGCCGAAGCGTGGTCGCTGCCGCGATGACCTTCGAGGTCGCCTTGATCCTGTTGGCCGGGGTCGCTGCCGTTTCCGGGATTGCGCGCCGGGTCGGGTTCCCGGCGCCGTTCGCGCTCGTGGTGGTCGGGCTCGGGGTCGGCGTGCTGCCGGGCGTGCCCGTCATCGAGCTGGATCCGGACCTGGTCCTGCTGCTGTTCCTGCCCCCACTGCTCTACGCGGCGGCGCTGAGCACGGCCTTCGCGGACTTCCGGCAAAACCTGCGACCGATCGCCCTCCTGTCCGTCGGGTTGGTGCTCGTCACGGCCGGCGTGGTGGGCGTCGTCGCGCACCTGGTCGTTCCGGATCTGCCGTACGCCGTCGCCTTCGCGTTGGGTGCCATCGTCGCGCCGCCGGACGCGATCGCCGCAACTGCGGTGGCCCGCAAGATGGCGTTGCCCCGACGGGTCCTGACGATTCTTGAGGGCGAGAGCCTGCTCAACGACGCGACCGCCTTGGTGAGCTACCGCATCGCGGTCGGTGCGGCGCTGGCCGGTGGAGCCAGCTGGGGCCAGGCCCTGGGCGACTTCGGGATCGCGGCGGTCGGGGGAGCGGCGATCGGCTTCGCGCTCGGCGCCGCGATCGCCGCGCTGCGGCGCCGGCTCGACGACCCGCTGCTGGAGAACGCTCTGTCGCTGCTCACGCCGTTTGCGGCCTACCTTCCGGCGGAGCACGTGCACGCCTCTGGCGTGTTGGCGGTGGTCGTGACCGGGCTCTATCTCGGTCGCCGCTCTCCCGTCCTGCTGTCGTCCAGCACCCGCCTTCAGGGTCAGGCGCTGTGGTCGATGATCACGTTCTTGTTGGAGGGATTGGTCTTTGCGTTGATCGGGCTGCAGCTTCCTACCGTCGTGGAGGGGCTGTCGGAGCGACCCGCGGGAGAGGTGGCCGGTGCGGCGATTGCCGTGACCTTGGCGGTGATCCTCACCCGGATGGCGTGGGTTTTTCCCGCCACGTACCTGCCGCGGCTGATCCCCGCCGTACGCCGCGCAGACCCGGCGCCGCCGTGGCAAGGCCCGGCGGTCATTGGCTGGGCGGGCATGCGAGGGGTGGTCTCGCTGGCCGCGGCATTCGCCTTGCCCGCGGACATGCCGGGTCGCCCGCTGATCCTGTTCGTGACCTTCTGCGTGATCCTCACGACGCTGCTGGTCCAAGGCGTGACGCTGCCCTGGGTGGTCCGCCAACTCGGGCTCGACGACGCGGGAGCGGTCGAGCGGCTCGACCGAGAGGTCGCCATCGCGGACCACCACGTCGCCCGCGTAGCGCTCCTCGAGCTCGAGCGCTTCCTCGATGACGAGCCCATCGCGGCCGGCGTGGCTGACGAGCTGCGTGGTCATCTACACGAGCGCGTACGTCGGGCGCACGCGATCCTCGGCGGTTGCCCCGGCGAGCATGAGTACGACGACGGCGCGCGACATGACGGGGAGCACGTGTTGCGCGACGCCGTCGATGCGGTCGCGCTGCGGCAGCGGTTGCTCGACAGCGAGCGGGCCGAGCTGCTACGTCTCTACGCCGGGCGAGATATCGACGATGAGGTACTGCTGCGGGTACAGCAGCAGCTCGACGTAGAGGAGATCGGGCTCAAGTCCGCATCAGCGCGCGGTGGCGTCTAGGCGTCCCGCGGCGAGCAGCACGGTAAGAGCCGCACCGGACGCGACCGCGACCGGGTCGCGGAGCACCGCGCCGTCGGCGGACTGCACGACGGCGTAGCCCCGCTCCAGGGTGGCCTGCGGCGACAGGGCGACCACGCGCGCCAACGTGTGCGCGAGATCCTGGGCCGCCCGATCCAGGGCCGCGGTGAGGCAGCGCCGGGAGCGCTCGCGCAGGCTGTCGACCTCGCCGCGACGTCCGGTCACCAAGACAGTGGGGTCGGCCAGGCAGGGACGGCTGAGCAGTCCGTCGACGCGCGCTTGCTCCCGGTCGACGGTCCCGATGGCGACGCGCCGAGCCCGACCGGTGAGCTGGGCAATCCGGGCCACCTCCTCGGCGTAGTCCGGGACCACCCGCTTGCCGGCGTCGGTCGGCGTCGAGCAGCGGACATCCGCCACCGCGTCGAGCAGCGGGCTGTCCGGTTCGTGTCCGATGGCGCTGACCACCGGTGTCTGGCAGGCAGCGACCGCGCGGCACAGCGCTTCGTCACTGAAGGGCAGCAGATCCTCGACGCTGCCGCCACCACGCGCGATGACGATGACGTCCACCTCGGGCTCGCGGTCGAGTCCGGCGAGGGCGTCCAGGCACTCCTGGACGGCGAGGTGGCCCTGCTCGGCGACATTGCGTACGACGAACCGCACGGCTGGCCAGCGACGACGTGCGTTCTCGAGAACGTCGCGCTCGGCGGCGCTGGCCCGGCCGGTGATCAGGCCGGCCTTGCGGGGCAGGAACGGCAGGGGTTTCTTGCGGTCCGCGGAAAACAGGCCCTCGGCGCGGAGCACGCCCTTAACCCGCTCGAGTCGGGCCAGCAATTCACCGACACCGACGGGCCGGATGGCCAGCGCGGTCAGTTGAAGTGAGCCGCGCAGCAGGTGGACGTTGGGCTGGCCGTGGACCACGACGCGAGCGCCCTCGGCAAGTCGCGGTACGACGGCGTCGTAGACCGCTCGGGAGCAGGTCAACGACAGGCTGACGTCGGCGATGGGATCGCGCAGCGTCAGGAAGACCGTGCCGGGACGCGGCGTGATCTGGGTGACCTGCCCCTCGACCCAGACCCGGCCGAGGCGACCGACCCAGTCCGCGATCGACCGGGCGACCGTGCGGACCGGTAGAGGTGCCTCGGCGCTGTTCTCGAGTGCCATGCGGGCACCCTACGGACGACTGGCCTCTGCTTGGCCAGCGGCCAGTTTGGCGATCCGGTTGTCGAGCATCGTCACGACGGGCAGCCGGTCGGCCTTGCTCTTCTCGTACGCCCGGATCTGCACGAGCTGATCGACGTCGAGGCTGCGCAGGCGACCACGCAGCGACCCCAGCGTGAGGTGGTCGTAGTCGGCCAGCGGCAGATCGGCGTGCGTCGCGTGGGGGTCGACGGTGACCAGCTCGGCGGCAGCCTCGACCGCGGCGATGACGGAAGGCGTTGCCGCGCTGTCGACGCGGGTGGCCTTGGGCTGCTGCGCCGAATCCTGCGGCAGTTCCGCAGCCTGGCCTCGCAGTCGGGCAACGAGACGCTCGCCGCGTTCGCTCAGCTCGTCGTACTCCCGTCTAGCCAGGTCCATCCCGTTCAGCGCCGAGCTCAGCGCCAGGATCGGCAACTGCACCGCTTTGGCGGGCAGTCGGCGTACGCCACCGAGCACGGTCGGCAGGAGGCCGAGGGCGGCGGCGACTGCCCGCCAAAGCGGTGCAGTTGCCGATCCTGGCGCTGAGCTCGGCGC
>JBKJLP010000003.1:0-8600 GCA_046596735.1 Mycobacteriales bacterium
GGTCGACGCCGCGGTGTCCGGTGCCGTAACGGGTGGCCGGGGGAGCGAAGGCCCGGAGCACCTCGCGGCCGCCATCGACCGGCCACGCCCACGCCGACCTGGCCACGTGGGGCGCCGCGGTGACCGGGCTCGCCGGCCCCACACCCGCCAGGCTGAGCCCCACGACGAGCAACACTCTCGACCAGCGCATGGCTGTCCTCCTCCTCGACCGGAGCGGTCAGCGTGCGCGCGGATCCGGGGCGGCGACCGGGCCTCGTCCCGACTGTGGACAACCCGCTACACTCGGGACAGCGGCCAGGGAGATCTGGCTGACTTCGCGCGCCTGATCCACGGCGCCGCACCCCGGTCCCGCGCAAGCGGGGCGGTGCGGCGGCGCAGGCGCCAGGGCGGGATGCCAACCGGCGGACCGTGACAACCGGACAGCACGACGGCTGACCCGCCTGCACCTAGTGGGTTTCCCCGGACGTGCATGCACAGACAGGCACATCATGGCAGTCGTCACCATGCGTCAGCTCCTCGAGAGCGGCGCGCACTTCGGGCACCAGACCAAGCGCTGGAACCCGAAGATGAAGCGCTTCATCTTCACCGAGCGCAACGGCATCTACATCATCGACCTGACGCAGACCCTGGGTTACATCGACCGGGCGTACGACTTCGTCAAGGAGACCGTCTCTCACGGCGGCACGATCATGTTCGTCGGCACCAAGCGCCAGGCGCAGGAGTCGATCGTGGAGCAGGCCACCCGCGTGGGCATGCCCTACGTCACGGAGCGCTGGCTCGGCGGCATGCTCACCAACTTCCAGACGGTGTTCAAGCGGCTGCAGCGCCTCAAGGAGCTCGAGCTCATCGAGGCGACCGGTGGCCAGACGGTGCTCACCAAGAAGGAAGCCCTCGTGCTGTCCCGCGAGCGGATCAAGCTGCAGCGCACGCTGGGCGGCATCCGCGACATGACCCGCACGCCGAGCGCGGTGTGGATCGTGGACACCAACAAGGAGCACCTGGCCGTCAACGAGGCCCGCAAGCTGGGCATCCCGGTCGTCGCGATCCTCGACACCAACTGCGACCCGGACATCGTCGACTACAAGATCCCCGGTAACGACGACGCGATCCGCAGCATCCAGGTGCTCACCCGCGTCATCGCCGACGCCGTCGCCGAGGGCCTGATGGCCCGCGCCGGCGCCAGTGCCAGCGCTGACGAGAAGCCCGAGCCGGGCCAGCTCGGTGGCGACGAGCCGCTGCCCGAGTGGGAGAAGGAGCTGCTCACCGGCGGCGCCGCTGCCGCTGTGGGTGTCGACACCGCTGCCGTTGAGGGCGCCGGCGCGGCCGAGGCGAGTGGCGCCGAGGGCGCAGCCGCTGAGAAGCCGGCCGAGGAAGAGCCCGCTGCTGACGCAGCGCCAGCTTCCTAGTTTCACCCCACCACCAGACCTACGGACGAGACGAGACATGGCTTCCATCACCGCTGCGGACATCAAGAAGCTCCGCGAGTCGACCGGCGCAGGCATGACCGACTGCAAGAACGCTTTGGTCGAGGCAGACGGCGACTACGACAAGGCTGTTGAGTTCCTGCGCATCAAGGGCCTCAAGGGCGTCGCCAAGCGCGAGGGGCGCGCAGCCAGCAATGGCCTGATCGCCGCCTCGCTCGACGGCAAAGGCAAGGGCACGCTGCTCGAGCTCAACTGCGAGACCGACTTCGTGGCCAAGGGCGAGAGGTTCCAGCAGCTCGCGGAGCAGGTCGTCGCGGCCGCCGTTGGTGCTAACGACCCCAGCTCCATCGAGGTCGACGGCAAGCCGCTCAAGGAGGTCCTCGACGACGCCGGCGCTCTGCTCGGCGAGAAGATCGAGGTCCGACGCGTGGTGTCGTACAACGGCACCTACGTCGGGCTCTACCTGCACAAGACCAACCCTGACCTGCCCCCGCAGGTCGGTGTCCTGGTCGAGCTGGCGGGCGAGGCCGGCGCTGACGTCTACGAGCAGATCGGTAAGGACGTTGCTCAGCACATCGCGGCGTTCTCCCCGACGTTTGTGACGCGCGACGAGGTTAGCGATGACGTGGTCGTCAAGGAGCGAGAGATCGCTCGTGCCACCGCGATCGAGGAGGGCAAGCCCGAGGGCGCGCTCGACAAGATCGTTGAGGGTCGCGTGACCGGCTTCTACAAGGACAACGTCCTCGTGGAGCAGGCCTTCGCCAAGGACAATAAGAAGACCGTGGCCAAGGTGCTCGCCGAGGCGGGCCTCGAGGTCAAGGGCTTCGCTCGCTTCAAGGTTGGCCAGGCCTAGAGTCCTGTTCGACCCAGCAACCGACCGAGGAGGCCGCCACCGATGACCACTGCACCGGAGGCGGCCTCTTCGCATGAGCAACCGCCCTACACCCGGGTTCTGCTCAAGCTGTCCGGCGAGGTCTTCGGCGGCGGCGCTGTCGGCCTTGACCTCGACGTCGTGGCCGACATTGCCCGCCAGGTCAGTGACGTCGTCCGCACTGGAGTCGAGGTCGCGATCGTCGTCGGTGGTGGCAATTTCTTCCGCGGCGCCGAGATCGCGCAGCGGGGGATGGACCGGTCGCGCGCCGACTACATGGGCATGCTCGGCACCGTCATGAACTGCCTAGCCCTGCAGGACCTGCTCGAACAGGCCGGGGTCGAGACCCGCGTGCAGACGGCGATCGCCATGGGCCAGGTCGCCGAGCCCTACATTCCGCGTAAGGCCATCCGCCACCTCCAGAAGGGCCGCGTCGTCATCTTCGGCGCCGGCGCCGGCATGCCGTTCTTCTCCACGGACACCGTCGCGGCGCAGCGGGCGCTGGAGATCGGCTGCAACGTCCTGCTCATGGCCAAGGGGATCGACGGGGTCTACGACGCGGACCCGCGTACCCACCCCGAGGCCGTCAAGTTTGACGCGGTCACGTACACCGAGGTGCTCGCCCGCTCCCTCAAGGTCGCTGACGCAGCCGCCTTCAGCCTGTGTATGGAGAACAACCTTCCGATCGTCGTCTTCAATCTGATGGAGGACGGCAACATCGCCCGCGCCGTGCGCGGCGAGAAAATCGGCACCCTGGTGAGCGCAGAAGGAGACGTGACGCCCCGATGATCGACGAGACGCTCCTCGACGCTGAGGACAAGATGGACAAGGCTGTGACGGTAGCCAAGGACGACTTTGGGTCGATCCGCACCGGCCGGGCGACGCCGGCGATGTTCAACAAGATCGTGGTGGATTACTACGGCGCGATCACTCCGGTGAACCAGCTCGCATCGTTCGCGGTGCCCGAGCCCCGGATGGCGATTGTGCAGCCCTACGACAAGGGCTCGCTCGGCGCGATCGAGACGGCCATCCGCAACAGCGATCTCGGCGTCAACCCCACCAATGACGGCTCGATTATCCGGATCGTCTTTCCGCAGTTGTCGGAGGAGCGACGCAAGGACCTCACGAAGGTCGCCAAGGCTAAGGCTGAGGACGCCAAGATCTCGATCCGCAACATCCGGCGCAAGGCCAAAGAAGAGCTGGACCGGATGGTCAAAGACGGCGACACCGGCGAAGACGAGGTGGCTCGCGCCGAGAAGGAGCTCGAGAAGACGACAGCGCAGTACGTCGCGGCTGTCGACGAGCTCCTCAAGCACAAGGAAGCCGAGTTGCTCGAGGTCTGATGGCCATCGACGTCACCCCCGCACCCACTGCCGAGGACAAGCCGACCGGCCGCGCAGGTCGCAACCTCCCGGTGGCGATTGCCGTGGGTCTCGGCCTGGGTGCGCTGATCACCGTGCCGCTGTACTCGCCATACCGCTGGGTCTTCATCGTGGTCCTGGTTGGGGCGATGGCGATCGGTACCCGCGAGGTCGTCCTTGCACTTCGTACGCTCGGGGCGCAGCCGCCGCTGGCCCCGCTGGTGATGGGCGGCGCGGCCATGGTGCTGCTCGCCTATCGCGAGGGGACCGAGGCGCTGTTTGTTGGCCTCGTCCTGACCGTGCTGGCTTGCCTGGTCTGGCGGCTCGCGGACCCTGCGGAGGGTTACTTGCGCGACGTCGCCGCGAGCACCTTTACCGCGACGTACGTGCCCTTCTTGCTCGGCTTCGCGGCGTTGATGACCGTCCCGCCGGACGGTCCGCGGCGGATGACCGCCTACATCGCGACCGTGGTCTGCAGCGACGTCGGCGGCTACGCGTTCGGGGTGCTGTTCGGTAAGCACGCCATGGCCCCGACCGTGTCCCCCAAGAAGTCCTGGGAGGGTCTGGCCGGTTCGGTGATTCTCGGCGGTGCGGCCGGTGCGATCTTCTTCGTGACGCTCTTCGACGCCGACCCCGCGCTGGGCGTGCTGTTCGGGTTGGCCGTGGTCGCCAGCGCCACCCTCGGCGACTTGGGGGAGTCGATGGTCAAGCGCGACATCGGCATCAAGGACATGGGGACCCTGCTGCCCGGTCACGGCGGCATCATGGACCGGCTCGACTCGCTGCTGCCTACCGCGCCGGTGGCCTTCTTGCTGCTCAGCCTTTTCGTGACCTGATGGGTACCTCGCTGCCCCTCGTGTTTGACGCTCCCAAGCGGGGCATGCCGCCAAGCCACCTGGCCGATCTCGATCAGGCTGAGCGACGCGCCGCTGTCGTCGCGCTGGGGGAGAAGGGTTTTCGCGCCGATCAGCTGGCCCGCCACTACTTCGCCGGTCATGGTGTTGACCAGATGACGGACTTGCCGCAGCCCCTGCGCGATCGGCTGACGACCGCGCTGTTGCCGCCCCTGCTGACCACCGTCCGCGACGTCGACTGCGACGACGGGGCGACCCGCAAGACACTCTGGCGCGGACATGACGGCACCCTGATCGAGTCGGTACTGATGCGCTACGCCGACCGTACGACGGTCTGCGTCAGCAGTCAGGCCGGCTGCGGGATGGCCTGCCCGTTCTGCGCCACCGGCCAGGCAGGCCTGACCCGCAACATGTCGACGGGCGAGATCGTCGAGCAGGTCGTCGCGTCCCAGCGGGCCGAGCAGGTCACCGGCGGGCGGGTCAGCAACGTGGTCTTCATGGGCATGGGTGAGCCGCTCGCCAACTACAACCGGGTGGTCGCCGCCGTTCGCCGGATGGTCGAGCCCGCCCCGCACGGCCTGGGCATGAGCCAGCGCAACATCGTCGTGTCTACGGTGGGGCTGGTCCCGGCGATGCGCAAACTCGCCGAAGAAGGCCTGCAGGTCACCCTCGCACTGTCGCTGCACGCCCCGGATGACGAACTGCGCAACACCCTCGTCCCGGTCAACACCCGCTGGCCGGTCGCGGAGGTCCTGTCCGCTGCGTTCGACTACACCCGGGTCACCGGCCGCCGGCTGTCCATCGAGTACGCGCTGATCGGTGGGGTCAACGACCAGCCACATCGCGCCGATCTACTCGCCAAACGACTCAAGGGCAAGCTCGTGCACGTCAACCTCATCCCGCTCAACCCCACACCCGGCAGCGAGTGGGACGCGAGCCCCAAGCCGGTGGAGCGCGAGTTCGTCCGACGGCTGCGCGAGGCGGGCGTCACCACGACCGTGCGCGATACCCGGGGTCGCGAGATCGCCGGTGCCTGCGGCCAACTCGCCGCCCTCGAATAGCTTGGCTGCGAGAATGATCCCGTGACCCGCGACGTCGTGCTGCTCGGCTCAACCGGGTCCATCGGCACCCAGGCGATCGACGTCGTCCGCCGCAACCCCGACCGGTTGCGGGTCGTCGGCATCGCGGCGGGCGGTGAGCGGGTCGACCTCCTCGCGAAGCAGGCCCTCGACCTCGGGGTCGACGTGGTGTCAGTCGCGAAGGCCTCCGCCGCGCAGGATCTGCAGCTCGCCTTCTACGCCCAGGCCCAGGCGCGCGGCTTCAGCGCGGGTGAGTTCTCCGTGCCCAAGATCTTGGCCGGGCCGGACGCGGCGACCGAACTCGCCTCCTCTGACTGCGATGTCGTCCTCAACGGAATGACCGGATCGGTCGGACTGGCTCCGACCCTGGCCGCGCTGCAGGCCGGGCGCACCCTCGCCCTAGCCAACAAGGAATCGCTCATCGCCGGTGGCCCGCTCGTGCAGGCCGCGGTCCAGCGCCCGGACCAGATCGTGCCCGTCGACTCCGAGCACTCCGCCCTCGCACAGTGTCTGCGCGGCGGCCGGGCCAACGAGGTCCGGCGACTCGTCCTGACCGCCAGTGGCGGACCGTTCCGTGGGCGCAGGGACCTGACGGGCATCACCCCCGAGGAGGCCCTCGCGCACCCGACCTGGGACATGGGCCCGGTCGTGACCGTCAACTCCGCCACCCTGGTCAACAAGGGGCTTGAGCTCATCGAGGCGCACCTGCTGTTCGGGACCCCGTACGACGCCATCGAGGTGGTGGTCCATCCGCAGTCGATCGTCCACTCCATGGTCGAGTTCGTCGACGGATCCACCTTGGCGCAGGTCAGCCCGCCCGATATGCGGCTGCCCATCGCGCTCGGCCTGGTGTGGCCCGATCGGCTCCCGCACGAGGGCTACGGCATGGACTGGACCCAGGCGTCGACGTGGGAGTTCGCGCCGCTGGACGACGTCGCGTTCCCGGCTGTCGCGCTGGCCCGGGCGGTCGGCAGGCGGTCTGGAACGGCTCCCGCCGCCTTCAACGCGGCCAACGAGGTCTGCGTCGAGGCCTTCCTTGAGCGCCGGCTGGCTTTTCCTGCGATCGTGGACACCGTGGCCGCCGTTGTCGACGGCCACGACTTCAGGGAACGTCCGACCCTTGCCGAGGTGTTGGAGACAGAGGAGCAGGCGCGTGCTGATGCGCGCCGCCGGATCGGGCTGGAGGTCGGGGCGTGGTCGTAGCAGGCATCCTCGCGTTCGTTGTCGCGCTGCTGCTGTCGGTCATGATCCACGAGGCCGGCCATTTCTTCACCGCCCGGCACTACGGGATGAAGGCCACTCAGTTCTTCGTCGGCTTCGGTCCGACGCTGTGGTCGCGCACCCGAGGTGAGACCGAGTACGGCATCAAGGCCATCCCGGCAGGCGGTTTCGTCAAGATCGTCGGGATGACCCCGCTGGAGGAAGTGCCGCCGGGCGACGAAGACCGCGCCTTCTACAAGCAGCCCGCTGGGCGGCGCACCGTCGTGCTCTCCGCGGGCTCGTTCATGCACTTCGTCATCACGATCGTGCTCGTGCTCATCGCCTCCTTCGCTATCGGCCGCGTCGTCGAAGGCCCGCCCGCGCTCGTCGCGACGAGCGCCTGTGTGGCCTCGGACGCCACGGCAGGCTGCGACAGCCCCGGCTCGGTGCCCGCGCCGGCCAAGGCGGCCGGTGTGCAGCCTGACGACGTCGTGGTCTCGGTCAACGGCACGAAGATCAAGGACAGCGAGCAGTTCATCCGCGTCATCCGCGACAAGGCCGGTGTGCCCGTGTCGCTCACGGTGCTGCGCGATGGTGAGCGGCGTCAGCTCACGGTGACCCCGGCGGCGGTGCAGCGGCCGTCGCTGGATGACCCCAAAACCACCGAGCGCGTGGGCGCCATCGGCGTGACCGTCCAGCGACGCATCGCGACCGAGCGCGTCGGCCCCGTCCAGGCCCTCCAGGACAGCGGCGACACGATGACCCTGATCGTCAAGGGCATCGGGGTCACGCTGACCGAAAAGCTCGGCACCATCACCACCCTGTACGGCGACCGCGACCCCGAAGGCTTCATCGGCGTCGTCGGAGCGAGCCGCATCAGCGGCGAGGTGCTAGCGAGTCAGGAAACCTTCGGCGTCAAGGTGCTGACGTTTCTGTCCATCATGGCCGGGCTCAACTTTTTCGTCGGGGTGTTCAACCTGCTTCCCCTGCTGCCGCTCGATGGAGGGCACATCGCCGTGCTGCTTTTCGAGCAGGCCCGCGACCGGATCCGTCGGATGTTTGGTTACCGCGGCGCGCTCCAACGCGTCGACCTCAACAAGCTCATGCCTGTGACGTACGCCGTCGTCCTGCTCTTTATTGGGCTGACCTTCTGGATCATGGGTGCCGACATCGTCAACCCGGTCAAGTTGCCCCAGTGACGAGCATCGACCTCGGGATGCCGGCCGCGCCGCCGCCCCTGCTGGCCCCGCGACGCAAGACCCGTCAGATCGATGTCGGCGGCGTCAAAGTCGGTGGTGGTGCGCCGATCAGCGTGCAGTCCATGACCACCACCGTCACCGCCGACATCAACGGCACGCTTCAGCAGATCGCCGAGCTCACTGCGACGGGCTGCCAGATCGTGCGCGTCGCTGTCCCTGACCCGGTCGACGCCGAGGCGCTCGCCACGATCGTCCGCAAGTCTCAGCTCCCGGTCATCGCTGACATCCACTTCCAGAGCAAGTACATCTTCGCCGCGCTCGACGCAGGGTGCGCCGCCGTACGCGTCAACCCGGGCAACATTCGCGAGTTCGACGGCAAGGTCGCCGAGGTAGCCAAGGCGGCCAAGGCTGCGGGCACGCCGATCCGGATTGGTGTCAACGCCGGCTCGCTGGACAAGCGGATCATGGCCAAGTACGGCAAAGCGACGCCGGAGGCGCTGGTCGAGTCGGCGCTGTGGGAGTGCTCGCTGTTCGAGGAGCACGACTTCACCGATATCAAGATCTCGGTCAAGCACAACGATCCGGTTGTCATGGTGCAGGCCTATCGACTGC
>JBKJLP010000205.1:0-5859 GCA_046596735.1 Mycobacteriales bacterium
CTCGACGTCCCGTCGGTCACCGGCGTAGTCGCGGCGATCCGCCGCAAGGTCTCGCGTGGCATCCATGGCCTGGCCCCGCGGCTGGTGCGCGGCGCGAGTGATCAGGCGCGAGTGCACTTGCTGCTCCAACCAGGCCTCCAGCTCGGCGCGAGGCAGCGGATGGCTGATGAGGTAGCCCTGTGCGAAGTCACAGCCCATCTGGCGGAGCATCGTCAGTTGTCGCGCTGTCTCTACCCCCTCGGCGCTGGCGGACAGCCCGACGCTGTGCGCCAAGGCGATAGTCGACGCGACGATGGCCGTGTCGGCCACGTCGGAGCCCAGGCCGGCGACGAAAGAACGGTCGATCTTGATCCGGCTCACGGGAAAGTGCTTGAGGTACAGCAGCGAGGAGTAGCCGGTTCCGAAGTCGTCGAGGTCGAGTTGTACGCCCAACGCCTCAATCTCCTCAAGCACGGCAGTAGCGGCACCGAGGTCGTGCAGCAGTGCGGTCTCGGTCACCTCCACCCCGATGATGGAGGGGTCGCAGCCGGTGGCCGTCAGCGCCTGTTTGAGCGTCTCCACCAAGCCTGGGTCGCTCAGTTGACGGGCGGACACGTTGATACTGACGCGCAGCGGTGCGAGTCGGGCGCGGCCGAGGTCCACCGCCGTCTGACACGCCTGGCGAATGACCCACTCGCCCAGCGCGACGATTTGGCCAGTGCGTTCCGCCAGTTCGATGAAGGCACCAGGTGCCAGCAGACCCACGCCGAGCCTCTGCCACCGCACGAGGGCCTCGACCCCGACAACGTCGTTGGTCGATAGCTCGAGGATCGGTTGGTAGTGCAGGCGCATCTCCCCTTCGGCCAGCCCCCGATGCAGATCCGTGGCCAGCCGCAGCCCGCTCTTGCCCTTGGCGGACAGGGCACCGCCGTCGAACCAGACGGCGGCGTCCCGCCCACGGGTCTTGGCCAGACCCATCGCCGCCGAGCCAGCGTTAAACAATTGGGATGACTGGACCTGCGGGGTGCTGGCGAGGCCGGCGCTCAGGCTGAGACGCAGGGGTCCGTCGGCCATGGCGAACGGTCGGCGCGCAGCGACCAGAACGCCATCGAGAAGCTGCGAGAGCAGGTCCGGCGCGTCCTCGTCATCGACGATGACGACGAATTCGTCGGCCTGCCAGCGGCCCAGGGCCGAATCGCCGCAGACCGAGGTCAGCCGGGTCGCCAGGTCACGAAGGACGTCATCCGCGGCGTCCGGCCCGTAGTCCTGGTTGACCAAGGCGAAGGCGTCCACGTCGACCACGGCTACCGCACGACGCTGGCCCTCGGGAACGGGGTCGGCCAGCCTGCGTTGCAGCCATCGTCGACCGGGCAGCCCGGTGAGATCGTCGAGCTCGAGAGTCGTCAGGGACGGCAGTCTCGCGGTCGCCTGCCCTACCGGCGGAGCGTCGTGGTCGGTCAACGAGCGGGGCGCCTCGGAACCCGACTCGAGGGATACGGTGGCCACGACCCCGGCGAAGGAGCCATCGGTGTCCTGGATGGGGGCTAGGTAGATCTCCACCGGGAGCGGCGTGCCGTCACGGTGGAGGGGCTGGCTCCGGATCGCACGCGCCTCGCGATTGCGCAGCAAGTCCAACCAGACCTCGGTAAAATCGGCCAACTCGCCAGCGGGGATCCACTGGTGCGCAAGGGCCCCGAGCATCGCGTCCCGGGGCCAACCCAGCAGGTCGACAGCCGCGGGGTTCCACTCGCGGACGCGCCCGTCCACGTCGAGGACGAAGATCGCCTGGGGGGCGAGTTTGAGCAGCGAACCGAACTGACGACGACGCACCGCCGCCGCAAACGACGACTGCACTGCCGAAGCACTGTCTTGGGGATCCTCCGGCGGGGCGTCGTGGCCTGACACCTCACCAGATTCGGTCGCCCGACCTCCTTGAGGTGATGGCCCATCACCCGCCCCCGACCCCAGAATTTTTGCCATGCGCGATCCCCCTGTCCCCCCACCGCGCCGGTGAACGCGCCCTCGTTGAGCGGTCGCGCGTTCCGTCGCGGCCTCCAGTGTGCCAGTGCGATCATCACCCCCCGCTCAGCCGACGTGGAGCGGAGCCAGGACGTGGTCCGGCAGGGAGACGTCCGCCGCCGCCGGGTCGGCCGCGAGAGTGGTGTGCAAGGTGGTGACCCGAGCGTCGCCGTACCGCTCGCGCCAGGAAATCTCGACGGCAGCCAGGTAGGGGCC
This sequence comes from Mycobacteriales bacterium, assembly GCA_046596735.1. Taxonomy (GTDB): domain Bacteria; phylum Actinomycetota; class Actinomycetes; order Mycobacteriales; family SCTD01; genus RYN-124. The sequence goes on from JBKJLP010000205.1 coordinate 2,215, forward strand.
GTGATGGTCTTTCACCTGCTTGCCGTACGACGTCAGCCGCGCCCGCCGGTCCTGGACGTCGACCAGCCCGTGGCGTTCTAGCAGTGACGTGCCCTTCCCTGTGATGCCGTGGCCCTGCGGCAGATCGGCCAGGGGTTTCGGCGTCGTCGACAGGTGCTGCACCACCAGCGTGGTGCTGGCCAGCGGCCACATGGGAGTCGCCTCATAATCGATAGCGAACGCCGTCAGGACGTGGGCCAGCAACGCGGTGATGGACAGGTCAGTCGGTCCCGCGCGGAGTACCCAGTGCCAGTCCTGGCCGTGGGCTGGCAGCCCGTCCTTTGGCACTCCTCGGACGAACGGTCCGCCGATCGCGCTCGGATCAGCCGTGCCGTACGCCGCCGGGAAGTGCGCCAGTTCGTACGGCAACTGACGCACGAGTGCCCACAGGGCGGCATATAGGGGGCTCCCGCTCCATGACGCGTCCAAGGCAGCGATCCGCTGCTGCCACACCTCGCTCGTCGCTCGGCCAGCATCGGTCAGCGCGACGTCCCGTCCCCGCGTGCTCTTGGTCGCCGTCACCCAACCCCGTCGGTCCGACCCGGTGACCGCCGCGACGGCTAGGCGGCGGGAGATCCGGGCAGCTGCAGCCAGGTCGCGTTCCGACCCACCATCGACCACGCGCAGCACATTGGCCCACACCGCGAGCGAGCACATCGGCCCGTCCGCCGGCTGCGCCTCGAGTTCGGCTGTCAACCGCCCGAGTACGCGGGACAACAGCACCGGCAAAGCGATCACCCGGCGACCGTAGACCTACGGGCAGGACCTTGCGCGGCAGCCGCTGTCGATGGTCGGCTGTGCGCATGCCCGAACTGCCTGAGGTCGAATCGCTGGTGGCGTTTCTGCGCGAGCACGCCCTCGGCCGGGTCGTCGCGCGCATCGACGTGCCCGGCATCCAGGCGCTCAAGACGTACGACCCACCGGTCACCTCGCTGGCCGGGCTAGAGGTCACGGGAGTGACGCGGCACGGCAAGTTCCTCGATCTCGACATCAGCGGTATCCACCTGGTCATCCATCTCGCCCGCGCGGGCTGGCTGCGTTGGAAGACCCACCAGCCGGCCGCGCCGCCGAAGATGGGCAACGGCCCGCTCGCGCTGCGGGTGCATCTCGACGACGAGAGCGGGTTCGACCTCACCGAGGCCGGCACCAAAAAAGGGCTCGCCGTCTATGTCGTCCGCGACCCCCAGTTGGTCCCCGGCGTCGAGCGGCTCGGTATCGACCCGCTCGCGCCGACCTTCACCGCCGATCACTTGGCCGGGCTGCTGGCCGGCGAGCGCGGCCAGGTGAAAGGCGTGCTCACGACCCAGTCGCTCATCGCCGGGCTCGGCAACGCCTACAGCGACGAAGTGCTGTGGGAGGTGGGGCTGTCGCCGTTTAAGCCGGCCGGCAACCTGACCGCAGATGAAGTCGACCGGCTGCACACCGCGATTGTGACGACGCTGCGCGTGGCGGTCGACCGCTCCGCCGGGCTCGCGGCTACGGACCTGAAAGCGGAGAAGAAGAGCGGCCTTAACGTGCACGCCCGCACCGGGCTGCCGTGCCCGCGTTGCGGCGACACGGTGCGCGAGGTGTCGTTCGCAAGCAAGTCTTTGCAGTACTGCGCGACCTGCCAGACCGAGGGCAAACCGCTCGCCGACCGTCGGATGTCCCGGCTGCTGAAGTAGCTCAGCCCTTCGCTGACCGAGCTGGCGAGCCGCCGTACGAGCCGAAGAAGCGCGACGCGGCGATCCGGATGGTGAGGTTCCACGTCGGGTAGGCGACCGTCGTCTGCGCGAGCCGACCCAGCAGCATGTTGGTGTTCATCGCTAGGGCGCCCAAGGCGATTTGCTCACCGGCCATCGGACCGACGACGGTCATGCCGACAAGTTTGCCGAGCAGCATTCCGCCCACCAGACCGGGTTTGGCGATCAGCTTGACGAAGCCGTCGGTTTCGCCCGCCGTACGCCCACGATCGCTGTGGGTGTCGCGCACGATCGACACCATCGCGCTGTCGCCGTACTCGTCGAAGGCCTGCTTCTCGGACATACCGACGTGGCCGATCTCGGGCTCGGTGAACGTCACCCACGGGATGGCGTCGTCCGACCAGGTCGCGGACCGGAACGGTTTGGCGAAGGCGTTGCGGGCAGCGATGCGACCCTGGTCGTTGCCGACGTGGGTGAACTGCAGTTTGGCGGTGACGTCGCCCGCGGCCCAGATCGTGTCGGCCGCCTTGAGGTGCTTATCCGTCACGATCCGCTTGCCGTCGAGCGTGACCCCGACCGCCTCGAGATTGAGTCCCGCCGTGGTCGGCGTACGGCCTACCGCGACCAGCAGGTGCGACCCGCTGACTGTCGTGCCGTCGTCGAGGTGCAACGTCGGACCAGCCGCGACGCGGACGACCTTCTTGCCGGTCATCAGCGTGACGCCCTCTCGCTGCAGCGCAGCGGTGAGCACCTCCTGCGCCTCGGGCTCCTCACGGTTGACGATGGTCGGCGCTGCCTCGAGCACGGTGACGTCGGCGCCGAGGCGGCGGAAGGCCTGCGCGAGCTCGACACCGATCGGGCCGCCACCCAGGACGAGGAGGTGGGAGGGAAGTTCGGTCAGCGCGAAGATCGTGGTGTTGTCGAGGTGTTCGACGCCGGAGAGCCCATCGATGGGCGGGATCGCCGCCTTGGAGCCGGTCGCAACAATGAAGCGTTTGGCCCGGATCTTGCGTCCGTCGACATCGACGGTGTGCTCGTCAGCAAAGACGCCAGCGCCCGGGATCAGGTCGATGCCCTCGGACGCGAGTTGGGCCGGCGACTCGTCTTGCTCGATGTCGCCGATGACAGCGTGCACCCGCTTCATCACCGCGGCGAAGTCGACCCTCGGCGTTGCTTCGAAGCCGTACGCCGCACCACTGCGTGCGGCGTGTACCCGCCGGGCCGTCTCGAGCATCGCCTTGCTGGGAACGCAGCCGAAGTGGGTGCAGTCACCACCAGGGCGCTCCGGCTCGATCAGCGCGACCGATCGGCCAGCCTTGCGCGCACTTCGGGCGGCTCCCAGGCCGGTAGCTCCGGCGCCCAGGACGACAAGGTCGTAGTCAGTCATGGCGTCCACTCTCGCAGGCGGGGTCGAGAGCGGCCTGCGCAGCCGCGTAGCGTCCGGCTCATGACCGACGATCGCTGGCGCGTGCTGGCCCTGCCGCCCCTGCCCGAGGACATGATGACCGCGCTGTTCGGCGACGAGCGGATCGAGATCGTCCTGCCGCCCGAGCGAACCCAATCTGCGGTGGATGCCTTGCTACCGACGGCCGACCTGGTGATCGGGGACTGGAGTCATTCGCTGCGAGTCCTCGACCCGGGGCCGCGCCTCGCGATGGTGCAGATGGCCAGCGTCGGACACGACACGGTCGATGTGGACGCGTGCGCCGCCGCCGGGATCCCGGTCGCCAACACAGCCGGCGCTAACACGATCAGCGTCGCCGAATGGTGTCTGTCCGCGACGCTGGCGCTGCTGCGCAAGACGGTCGAGGGGGACTCCGCCGTGCGCCGGGGTGAGTGGCCGCAGACGTCGATGGGCAGCCGAGAGTTGGCCGGCAGCCGCGTCGGCATTGTCGGCATGGGTTCGATCGGCCGCTACTGCGCC
>JBKJLP010000299.1:0-3097 GCA_046596735.1 Mycobacteriales bacterium
CTCGGACACGTTGCCCTTGGACACGAAGAGGTCCATGAACCCGTCGTTGTTGACGTCCTGGAACTCCGGATGCCACGCGGTCGACGGCCGGACGTCACCGCCGGCGAAGGGCTGGGCCGCCGTCACCCCCCGCTTGAGGGCGATGTCGCGGTAGGTCGGCTGGGTCGGTCCGGTCGTCAGGGTCTGGAGCTTGTTGTCGCCCTGGCTGGTGAGGTACACGTCGGGGTAGCCGTCCCCGGTGACGTCATAGCTGGCGATGCCCATGCCCCAGATCTGCATCGCGACCCATCCGTCGGCGGCGGTGTAGACCCGCGGCGCCTCACCCGCTGCGACCCGCCAGAGCTGGTCGGACCCGTCCGTGTAGTAATGCCGGTCGTTGGTGACCCGCAGGTCGCGCCGGCCGGAGCGGTCCCAGTCGCTGAACAGGACCGAGAGCGTGCAATACCCGGGCGTCAAGGGGATCGGCGAGCCGTAGGTCATACCGCTCGGCGCCGGCCGGACGAGCTGGCTTTCGTCGCAATCGAATGTCGGCTCGCCGGTCGCGTCGAGCCGGACGTAGTTGCCGACGGCGAGCGTGGGCAGGACGGCCGAACCCTCCCAGTTCGCGCTGAAGGCCGTGGTCCAGGACTTCCCGCCGCCGAATCCCCAGGCCTCGTTGGCGCGCTCGAAGCGGCAGTCGTCGAGCCCGCGCAGGAGGACGTTCCCGCCGACCCGCAGGACCGCTAGATCCACGTTCCCGTCGCCGTCGATGTCGAGCGGGTACGCGCCGTTGACGTCTGTCAGGTCTGTGGCGGGATCGTGGAGCGCGGTGAAGCGGAGCGCGCCGCCGACGGCGCTGTCGTTCCGGAGCAGCTCCGCGGGATTGCTCCCGCCCGCCAGGTACATCTCGGGCTTGCCGTCGCCGTTGCAGTCGAAGACGGCCACGCCTCCACCGATGGAGAAGGTGGGGCCGCCGCCGTACGTGTGCGCCAACCCGGCGACCGTCGTCTCGTTCACAAAGTGCGGCGCCCCCAGTGCGATCGTGGGGGTGGAGCCGCCGCCACGCGATGCGACGAACGCGGCGACTCCGACGCCGACGAAGGCCACAACGCCTACGCCGACCACCCCCGCCACGAGCCCGACCGAACGGCGGCTCACAACCTCACCGGTCCATCGGCGCGGGCAGGCGCGGCCGGCCGGGTTCGCGTCACGAAAAAGGGACGGTCCCGTGGTAGTACCGCTGGGCGAGCGCCCAGGCGGCCTTGCCGCACTCCGCACCGATCCGGCGGCCGACGAGATCGTCGGCGAGGATGTGGATCCCGCCCCACAGCCGCGACTGGCCCGCCTGGTCGGCGGCGTCGCTGTAGGTGGCCCATTCGAGGCGGATGGCCGCCGTCGGCCCCTTCTCGAACTTGAGCGATCCGGCGGGGATCGTGTAGCCGCTCAGACCGCCCGGGAAGTACTCGCTCCCGGTGAAGCCGGTCAGGACCTCCGCAGCGGCCCGGCTGAACGTGCTGTGCCCGGAGATGAAGCCCTGGAACGCCGGCGTCACGAATGTCGGGAACTGGTACGGGACCCACATCGTCGCGAGGATCCACCTGACGCCGCCCGTCTGCGTTTTCGGATCGTCCGGGATGCCGGCCCACGTTCGGATCGCGATCAGGCCCTCATCGCCGGCAAGCGCGGCGTGCCGCTTGCCGGCGGCGGTCGTCTCCCTGGTGATGAGCTCCACGAGGCCGGGCACGAGCGGCAGTCCCTTTTTGTCGTACGAGGGCAGGTTCGGGTCGCTCGACTGCCCGCGGCCGCCCATGTACCGGATCATCGAGATCGGGCGAGGCGAGTCGTAGTAGCCCTTGAGCCCCCAGGCTGCGACTGCCGCGTCGTGGACGGCCCCGTTGAGGGCGAGGTAGAGCTTGACGTCCCATTGGAGGCGGTCCACCGCCGGACCGGCGCCCCCGATCCGGAGGTCCGGGGCGAGCTCGTCGGAGACGAGGTTGGCGAGCACGTTCCAATGCCCTGGCGGCGTCTCGGACTTCGGGCCATCAGCCCAGAACTCCGCCATCACCCTGCCAAAGTCGCCCTGGTTGACGACGTCCGGCGGATAGGGCTGGCCTGTCATCGGGTTGACCGGGTGACCCTGGCCGTCGTTCGTGCCGAGGGAGTTGGCTCCGCGCGCGCCGGGCGAGATATCGATGGTCGCCGGGTTCGCTGGGTCAAGCAGGCTGCTGTCGCGGATGACCTCGACGGCCTGGTCCTTGTAGGCCTGGTCCGTCGCCGGGTCGCCGAGCTTCGGCGGGGGGCCCGGATCGACCGGCACACCCGAGGGGCCGCCACCGGGCAGGGCGAACGTCTTCACGTGGCCCCAGTGCGGCCCGACCGCCTCCTGGACGCCGTTGGTCACCGGAATCCCGTTCTGGGAGATCATGTGTTCGATCCGGAGCGGTTGCCAGCGGTTCGGATCGAACATGATCCCCCCGGCCCTGGCCACCGTGAGCGGAGGGTTCACCGGCTTGTAATCGGTCGACGCATAGCCGTTCGCCTCGTTCGCGCCGTCGGTCAGCCCGTAGGCCAGGACGGCGTTGGCTATCCGGTTGCCAAGTGCGGCCGGCGAGTCGCCCTCGGTCGTCGTGACGTCAAGCGGATAGCACAACGCATCCATCAGGTCGGAGAACGCCGAGAGCGACTCTTCGGCGCCGACCGACTTGATGTAGCGCGCGGTCAGCACCCGGTAGGCGGCATAGCTGATCGCCTCGTTGCGGGCCGCTTCCACGTTCGAGGCACTGAGCTTTTCCTTCACGAGGTAGCCCGCCGCCTTCGGGTCGTAGGCCGCCCAGGCATCCCACATCGCGGCCGACGTTTGGAACAGGTTGCGGGCGTGGACGGTCGGGGCCGGGACTGCGCGCCGGATCGCGTCAAGCAGGGCCTCGTCCCAGCGCCGGGCGACGGACCACTCGGCGTGGCTTGCCACGGGTGGGCACGACGGCTGCTGGACCCAGGGCCTGACGACCACGAGCCCGACCGCGAGCAGGCCGCCCGCGGCGAGCGCCGCGATGGCGGCGATCGTGCGTTGGCGTCTCGATCGGCCGGCAGGCCGACCGTCGGGGCTCGGGTCGCCCGC
>JBKJLP010000457.1:0-2563 GCA_046596735.1 Mycobacteriales bacterium
GATGGAGATGTGGTTGTCGTCCCAGAGCAGCACCAGGTTGCCGAGCTGCTGGGCCAGGGCGTCGGCAACGCGGTCGGCATGGCCATGGCCGCCCGCCGCGAGCGCGGCCTGCTCGACCCCGAGGCCGCGCCCGGCAGCAGCCCGTTCGACCACACCATCTGGTGCATCGCTTCCGACGGCGACCTCGAGGAGGGCATCTCCGCGGAGGCCTCATCGCTGGCCGGCACCCAGCAGCTCGGCAACCTGGTGCTGCTCTGGGACGACAACCACATCTCCATCGAGGACGACACCCTCATCGCGTTCACCGAAGACACCGTCGCCCGCTACGCGGCGTACGGCTGGCACGTGCAGCGCGTCGACTGGCTCGACGACACGGGCGCGTACGACGAAAACGTGCAGGCGCTCTACACCGCGCTGGTGAAGGCCCGCGACGAGACAGACCGGCCCAGCTTTATCGCCCTCCGCACGATCATCGGCTATCCCGCACCGAACAAGCAGAACAGCGGAAAGGCGCACGGCTCCGCGCTCGGCGCCGACGAGGTCAGCGCGACGAAGAAGGTGATGGGCCTCGAAGACCGACCGTTCGTGGTCCCGGACGAGGTCTTGGAGCACGCCCGCGGCGTGCTCCAGCGCGGCCGCGACGCGCATGCCCAGTGGCAAAAGGGCTTTGACGACTGGGCCGCCAAGAACCCGGAGGGCGTCGCGCTGCTCGAACGGCTGCGCGCCCGTCGGCTCCCCGGTGGCTGGACCGAAGCCCTACCGACGTTCGACGCCGACCCCAAGGGTCAGGCGACCCGCAAGGCCTCCGGCGCCGTGCTGTCGTCGCTTGCGCCGCGACTTCCCGAGCTGTGGGGTGGTTCGGCCGACCTGGCCGACAGCAACAACACCACACCCGAGGGCGCGCCGTCCTTCCTGCCCGCGGAGCGCCAGACCAAGGAGTGGCAGGGCGGGCCGTACGGCCGGGTCCTGCACTTCGGGGTCCGCGAGCACGCCATGGGCGCGGTCATGAACGGCATCGCGTTGCATGGCGGGACCCGCGTCTACGGCGGCACGTTCCTCGTTTTCAGCGACTACATGCGCGGCGCTGTACGCCTCGCCGCCCTGATGAAGTTGCCGGTCACCTACGTCTGGACGCACGACTCCATCGGGTTGGGCGAGGACGGTCCGACGCACCAGCCGATCGAGCACCTGGCCGCGCTGCGGGCGATCCCCGGGCTGGACATCGTCCGTCCTGCCGACGCCAACGAGGTCGTCGTCGCCTGGCGCACGATTCTCGAGCACAGGGACCGCCCAGCGGGGTTGTGCCTGACCCGGCAGAACGTCCCCACGTTCGACCGCAGCAAGGTGGGCAGCGCCGAGGGCGTCGCCCGCGGTGGCTACATCCTGGCTGAGGCGAGCAGCGGCAAGCCCGAGGTCATCCTTATCGGCACCGGCTCCGAGGTGCAGATCGCGATGGCCGCCCGTGACCTGCTCGAGGCCGACGGCACGCCGACGAGGGTCGTTTCCATGCCCTGCATCGAGTGGTTCCGCGCGCAGGACACCGCCTACCAGCGCACCGTGCTCCCGCCCGACGTTCCCGCTCGCGTATCCGTCGAAGCGGCGGTGTCACAGGGTTGGCATGAGTGGGTCGGGGGCTACGGGGAATGCGTTTCTCTGGAGCACTTCGGTGCTTCCGCGCCGTACGCCGTTCTTTACGACCAGTTCGGCATCACGGCGGAGCGCGTCGTGGCAGCAGCGCAGGCCTCGCTGTCCCGACTCGGCAAAACCTCCGGCTCAACCACCGGCAACTGACCACCGCCCACTGAGGGAGCCCCATGACCGACGCCCTGGCCGACCTGTCCGCTGCGGGGGTGGCGGTGTGGCTCGATGATCTCTCGCGCGACCGACTCCGCACCGGCAACCTCACCGACCTCGTCCGCGACGACCACGTCGTGGGGGTGACCACCAACCCGTCGATCTTCCAGAAGGCACTGTCCGAGGGCGACGCATATGACAGCCAGCTGCGCGACCTCGCCCTGCGCGGCACGGACGTCGGCGAAGCGGTCCGCGCTCTCACCACGTACGACGTGCGGTGGGCCTGTGACGTGCTCGCGCCGGTGCACGCGGCGAGTGAGGGGATCGATGGGCGGGTCTCCATCGAGGTCGACCCCCGGATCGCGCACGACACCGACCGGACGGTCGCCGAGGCGAAAGCGCTGTGGTGGCTCGTCGACCGCCCCAACCTCTACATCAAGATCCCAGCCACCGAAGCCGGGTTACCGGCCATCACCCAGACCCTCGCCGAGGGCATCAGCGTCAACGTCACCCTCATCTTCTCCCTGGAGCGCTACGACGCGGTGATGGACGCCTTCTTCGCTGGCTTGGAGGCGGCTAAAGCCAACGGCCACGACCTCGCGGCGATGGGCTCGGTCGCGTCCTTCTTCGTCAGCCGCGTCGACAGCGAGATCGACAAGCGGCTGGAGAAGTCCGGTGCTCACGCCGATCTGCGCGGCAAGGCCGCGATCGCCAACGCGCGACTGGCCTATGCGCACTACGAGAAGGCGTTCGCGTCCGACCGCTGGAC
>JBKJLP010000511.1:0-3718 GCA_046596735.1 Mycobacteriales bacterium
CGGCATGCTGCTGGACTTCTCGACCATCGGACCGGTGGGCTCGGCGACTGCGGTGAGGACCACCGCGTTCTCCTTGCGGAACGAGTCGTAGATCTCGAGCAGCACCTGCTTCTGCCGCTCGTTGAGACCCTCGTCAGCGTGGATGGCGTCGGCCACCAGGCCACCGCCGTCGCGCTGCTCGAGGATGCCGGCCTGGACGTAGAGCGCCTCGGCCGAGTTGCGCAGCGCTTTGGCGATCTGCTGCAGGATCTCGGCACTCGGCTTGCGCAAGCCCCGCTCGATCTGGCTGAGGTAGGGGTTGCTGACACCGGCAAGCTTGGCCAGCTGACGCAGCGACACGTTGCTGTCGTTGCGCTGATCGCGGATGAAGTCCCCGAGGTGGCGTACGCCGGCCATGAGGTGCTCCTTCCGAGAGTCGTTTCTGCTGACGGGAACGACCGTACGGCAGGGTGCTAGCAGTTGCAAGCACTTGTGCTAGCAGAACGCGGTGAGCCTCGTCACACGGCCGCGCGGACCTCGCCGACGACCTGCCCGCCGCCCAGGACCGGCCCGGTCGCAAGATCGTCGAGCCCGAAGATTCCCAGCGACTGCAGGGCTTTCACCAGTACGGGCGTACGGGCGCGCCCCGCACCGTCGGCAATCTTGAGGGCGACCGCGGAACCGTCGGCGAGGGCGCCGGCGTAGACGCCCTCGGCTCCGTCCTTGGCGACAAGCCCGGGTACGCGCTCCATCAGCGCGGTGACGTCGCGGCCGCTCCCGCCGACCAGGTGCGGGTGCGCCCGCATCGCGTCCGAGACCTGCGGGTGGTCACGGACCAGCGCAGTGAAAGCCCTGGCGAGGCCGCGCAACGTCAGGGCGTGCTGCGGTGCCCCGCACCCATCCACGGCGATGTGCGCGACGGGCTCGCCAGCGAGGTCCGCCAGCGTCCGCGCGATGGCCTGCTGGACCGGGTGGTCGACCTCAAGGTAGGTCTCGGTCGGCCAACCGCGAGCCACGCAGGTGGCCAGCATCGCGGCGTGCTTGCCGGAGCAGTTCATCGTCAGCGGGGACGCCGTAGCGCCCGAGGCAAGGAGCGCGTGTGCGGCGGGTTCGCTCAGCGGCAACCCCGGTGGGCAACCCAGGGCGTCCTCGGTCAGGCCTGCGCCGGCGAGCATCCGGCGTACGACCTGCAGGTGTTCGGGCTCCCCGCCATGCGAGGCGGTGGCCAGGGCGATCTCGTCGTCGTCCGCCGGCTGCCACCCGGCGGCGAGCAGCGCGACGACCTGCAGCGGCTTGTTGCTGCTGCGCGGGAAGATGGGCGTGTCGACCTCGCCCCGGGCCAGCACGGTGGCGCCGGAGCCGTCGACGGCGAGCACCGAACCCGTGTGCGTGCTCTCGATAACGCCGGAGCGGAGGACCTCGGCCAGAATCGGCAGGGACGGCTGGCTCAAGAGGTGGGCTGGTCCCCGAGCAGGACGTCGACGTCGGCCTCGCCGTCGCGGTAGCGGCGGGTCACCTCGGCGCTGCAGGCATCCATGACGTCCTGGACCTTGCGACGCTTGGCCGACAGGGTCTGCTCCTCGTCGGACAGCGTCTGCATCGCGTGGGCGAGCTCGTCGGGCGAGCGGGCGCCGACATCAGACAGGTCGACGTCGGCGACGAGCGCTTCAACGTAGCGGCGGTGGCTGTCCGCGCGGGACGGCTCGACCGTGACGTGGCGCCCCAGGCCGCGGGCGGGGCCGCGCGGCTCGTCGGCGAGAATCGTGGCCAGGTCCTCGACGAGGTTGCCGGAGCCCTTGCCCTCGCGGCGGTTGAGCTCGGCCCGGATCACGTCGAGGCGGCCCTGCACGATCCGGCGGATGTAGGAGAGGTCAACCTCTTCCTGCTCGGCCTCCTGGCGCAGCGTGCGGAGCTCGGCCAGGGCGACCTCACCGAGGCCGGTCAAGTAGTCGTCCGCCAGCACCCGGTCGATGCGTCGCGTGCCCGCTGCGGGACTGCTGTCGGTGCTCACGGTCGGTCCTCTCGTGGTGCTCAGTGACGCTGGCTGCGGCCAGGGAGGCCCACATCGTGACAGATAGATGATCCGGCTGTCCGTACGTCCGAATGGCTCAACGTGAGCGGGTTGTCTGCCGAAGGCAAAGAGACGGCGTACGCGCGCCGGTGCAGCGGCAACGGAGTGGAGGTCTCACGTGCTCAAGGGCGACCTCGCGACCACCCCCCTGCCGGAGGTCCTGCGCCAGCTCGCGGATGGCCTGGCTACCGGCTGTCTGCACGTCATGGACCCCGATCTGGACGCCGCCCTCGTCTACCTGCGCGGCGGGAGCGTGTACGCCGTCAACGTGCCCGGACGGCGGCCCCAGCTCGGAGCCCGGCTGGTCTCCTCCGGCGATCTGGCCCCGGAAGCCCTCGCCGAGGCGCTGGAGGCGCAGCGCACCGAGTTGCAGGGCTGGCGGCTGGGGGAGTTACTCGTCCACCTGGGCTATGTCGACCAGCCCGTCATCGAGGCCTTCGTCGACGAGCAGATCCGCGAGTCGCTCTCGGACCTGCTCGGCTGGCGGGACGTGCCGTGGAAGTTCCGCATCAACCAGCGCACCCGTGAAGACGTCGCGCCCCCCATCACCGTCGAGGCCCTGCTGGAGTCGCTCGAGGAGCGGCAGGCGCAGTGGCGCGCGATCGACGAGGTCCTGCACGGGCCGACCGCCGTACCGCTGCTTTCTGCCTCGTCGACGGCGTCGGACGAGCTCGAGATCGACGCCGACGCGTGGTCGCTGCTGTGCAAGGTCGATGGCGTACGCACCGTGGCCGAGCTGGCCAAGGACTGCGGCTTCACGCTGTTCGAGGCCGGCCAGGTCGTCTACTCGCTGGTCCAGGCCGGCCTGCTCGACGTTGCCGAGGAGCTCACCGGACCGGAGCGTTTCGTCGAACCCGAACTGGAGGACGAGGACGAGGGGCCGCCGGTGTTCGACGCGGGCGCGATGGCGGCGCGGCTCGCGTCTGCCCTGACCGGCGGCGCGGGTGCGGAACCCGTCGCGGAGGCCGAGCCGGCCCGAGTCCATCAAGACCGCACGCTCGCCACCCCGTCCGACGATGTGGACGGCTCGGTCTCGCGCGTCTCCGCAGCCCTGGCGTCCTTGCTCAGCCCGGCGACCGCGTCCGATGACATGTTCAATGCCCGTACGCCGGCTCCGGCGCCCGATGTCGACGACTCTCCGGCGGGCCGCAGGAAGGCTGAGCGCGAGCGGCTCGCCGCCGCCCGCCGCGAGCGGGATGCCGAAGAGCTCGCCGCGGCCCAGGCCGAGCTCGAAGCCGCCCGCGCCGTCGAGCAGGAGCGTCAGCAGGACCTCGCGCTGACCGGCGAGGTGGCTCCGGTCGTGGATCTCGGCGAGAAGCGGCGCGGCCGCGATGCCGACGAGGCCGAAGCCGCCCGCCAGGCCGAACAAGCCCGCGCAGCCGAGGAAGCGCGGCTGGCTGAAGAAGCCCGTGCTTCCGCGGAAGCGCAACAAGCCGCCGAAGCCCGCGCAGCTGAGGAAGCGCGCGTAGCCGAAGAAGCGCGCCTCGCGGAGGAAACCCGCCTCGCCGAAGAAGCCCGCGCATACGAGGAAGCCCGGCTGGCTGAAGAAGCCCGCGCAGCCGAGGAAGCCCGGCTGGCTGAAGAAGCCCGCGCTTCCGCGGAAGCGCAACAAGCCGAGCAGGCCCGCCTCGCTGAGGAAGCCCGCCTGGCAGCTGAAGAAGCCCGCGC
>JBKJLP010000010.1:0-9368 GCA_046596735.1 Mycobacteriales bacterium
GCAGGTCAGCCTCGCCAGTGAGCCGGTCCAGTCAGACCTGGAGGACGGCGAGCTCGAGGTGATGGAGCGTGCGGAGTCCGCGCAGGCTGAGCTGGACCGGCTCACGGGCGAGGCTGACCTGCTGCTGGCCGCGCGGGAGGCGGCCGAGGCGGCGCGCGACGCTGCCTACGTCGACATCGACCGCGAGTCCGGAGAGTTGACCGGGCAGCGCGCCGAGATGGCCGCGACGTTCCCGGAGGACCTGCTTGCGCTGTACGAAAAGCTGCGCGCCGACAACGGTGGCGTCGGTGCCGGCCCGATCGAGCGCGGCCGCTGCGGTGGCTGCCGTCTTGACCTGATGGGCAACGAGAAGAGCGCGGTCCGCACGGCTGGGGTCGAGGACGTGCTGCGCCATGACGAGTGCGGCCGGATCATGGTGCGGACCGCCGAGTCCGGCCTGTGAGTCGCCGCCTCGTCATCGAGGCCGATGGAGGCTCGCGCGGCAACCCCGGTCCGGCCGGCTACGGCGCGGTCGTACGCGACGCCACGACCGGTGAGGTGCTGGCCGAGCGCGCCGCGGCCATCGGCACAGCCACCAACAACGTCGCGGAGTATGGCGGGCTCATCGCTGGTCTGACCGCAGCCCTTGAGCTTGACCCGGCTGAGGTCCTCGTCCGCATGGACAGCAAGCTCGTCGTGGAACAGATGAGCGGTCGCTGGCAGGTCAAGCACCCGTCGATGAAGCCGCTGGCGCGCCAGGCTGCGGCGCTGATCGCGCAGTTGCCATCGGTGCGGCTGATGTGGATCCCGCGCGAGGAAAACAAGCACGCCGACCGGTTGGCCAACGAGGCGATGGATGCGGCTGCCCGCGGCGAGACCTGGTCGCTCGATGCGGCAGAGGCGTTCCTGCAGGGCAAGGCGGCTGCCGCTCCGGCCGCGCCGAACAGACTGTCCGGCTGGCAAGACGCCTCCGAACCCCCGACGACCACCCTGTTGCTGCGGCACGGGCAGACCGTGCTGTCGGTGGAGAAGCGGTTCAGCGGTGGAGGAGACCAGGAACTCACCGAGACGGGTCGAGCCCAGGCGGCCGCTGCCGCTGCCCGGCTGGCGTCGAGCGGCGCGATCGCGGTGGTGTCCTCGCCGCTGCGTCGTGCGCGAGAGACTGCGGCTCTGGTCGGGGGCGCGCTTGGCCTGGAGGTGGTCACGGAGGAGGGCTTCCGTGAGACCGACTTCGGTGACTGGGAGGGCCGCACGTTTGGCGAGGTGCGGGAGCGCTGGCCGGATGCGCTCGAGGCGTGGCTCGCCTCGACGGCTGTTGCGCCGCCCGGCGGTGAGTCCTTCGATGCGACAGCGGTGCGGGTCCGTCAGGCCCGCGACCGGGTGCTCGCGACGTATGGCGGTCAGCGGGTCGTTGTCGTCTCGCACGTCACGCCGATCAAGACCCTCGTACGTATGGCGCTTGAGGCGCCGCCGTCGGCGCTCTATCGGATGCATCTGGACCTGGCGTGCCTGTCCGAGGTGCAGTGGTTCGCCGATGGCCCGGCGGTCGTCCGCTCGCTCAACGACACGGGTCACCTGTAGCGCTAGCCTGCGTGCGGGACGAGTTGGCCGGACGGTCGCGGCGGTTGCTCTTCGGAGTTGCTGTCGAGGAAAGTCCGGGCTCCACAGGGCAGGGTGATCGGTAACACCGACCCGGGGTGACCCGCGGGAAAGTGCCACAGAAAACAGACCGCCGATGCTTGCATCGGTAAGGGTGAAACGGTGGGGTAAGAGCCCACCAGCGCCCGGGGCGACCCGGGCGGCTCGGCAAACCCCACCCGGAGCAAGGTCGCAAGGAAGTCTTCGGATTTCTGCCTGAGCGCTCGAGGGCTGCCCGCCCGAGCTCGGGGGTAGACCGCACGAGGTCACTGGCAACAGCGGCCCCAGATGGATGACCGTCACCTGCTCCGGCAGGTACAGAACCCGGCTTACAGGCCAGCTCGTCCCACCCCTCACGGTTTCCTGCGCCGCGAGATCGTGGTCGGACGGAAGCCGCACCCTGGCAATCGGCCTGCGCCTTTTGCGATCGCCTACCGATCTTCCAGAGAAGGGCTCTGGCGCTGATACGTTGCGAGCCTCGGGAAACCGAGACCTGCAAAAGCCTCCTTCGGGGGGCTTTTGCGGTTTCGGCGGCTGAGCTGCCTCGCGCTGAGTCGCGTTAGTGGTTGGGTCTGGACCGCCCGCGGTAGCCGCCGAGCAGATGGAGCGTGCAGATGACACGGACCCGCATTCACAACTTCGCCATATCGCTGGACGGCTTTGCGACGGGCGAGGGCCAGGCACTCGACGCCCCTTTCGGCCACGCCGGCCACCGGCTTGTCGAGTGGATGTTCGCCACGCGCTTCGGCGCCTCGATGATGGGTCGCCCGGGCGGCACGGTTGGCGTCGACCAAGCGTTCGCCCAGCAATGGGAGCCGGGCATCGGTGCCGAGATCATGGGCGCGAATAAATTTGGTCCCCCTGGTTGGCAGGACAACTCGGACTGGAGGGGGTGGTGGGGCGAGAACCCGCCGTTCCACACTCCGACGTTCGTGCTCACGCACCGTCCTCGGCCGCCGATGGAGATGGCGGGGGGGACCACATTCCACTTCGTCGACGCCTCCCCTGCCGAGGCTCTTGACCTCGCGCGCGAGGCGGCAGCCGGCCACGACGTACGGATCGGCGGTGGGCCTACCGTCGTCCGCGACTTCATCGCGGCGCGCCTTGTCGATCACATCCACCTCGTCCAGGTTCCGATCCTGCTCGGCCGCGGAGTGCTGCTTTGGGACGGCCTCGAAGGACTTGAGGCCGACTACGACATCGAGGCGGTCTCGACGGTGAGCGGCGTCACCCACCTCACGCTGACGAGGTCATGACCGACACCTCAAGCGCCCCACGACACCTTCGGCTGCATCCAGGGCGCAACCGCCGGCCTGCCGTCGCGTCACGTTCCGGGTGGGTAGCTGGGTCGGCTTTCTCGCTGTCGTTCGGAACCCCAACGCGGCGTCTGTGCGGTGGTGGGAGGCTGGGGCGATGAGCGACGGCGCAGGTGCGGTCCGGGTCGAGCGAGAGGGGCCGGTCACGACCGTCCTGCTGTCTAGGCCGGCACGACGCAACGCGGTGGACCGAGCAA
Organism: Mycobacteriales bacterium; assembly: GCA_046596735.1. Taxonomy (GTDB): domain Bacteria; phylum Actinomycetota; class Actinomycetes; order Mycobacteriales; family SCTD01; genus RYN-124. The sequence goes on from JBKJLP010000010.1 coordinate 3,131, forward strand.
CCGCGGCCGCGATGGCTCAGGCGTTTCGGGACTTCGATGCCGACGACGCGGCAGCGGTTGCCGTGCTGCACGGTGAGGGAGGAGTGTTCTGTTCCGGGGCGGACCTGACAGCCGTGGGGACCGACCGCGGCAATCGCCTCGATCCAGAAGGCGACGGACCGATGGGCCCGACTCGGCTGGAGCTCAGTAAGCCAGTCATCGCCGCGGTCGAGGGCTACGCGGTCGCCGGAGGCCTAGAACTCGCGCTGTGGTGCGACCTCAGGGTGGCCAGCGAGAGTGCGGTGTTCGGTGTGTTCTGCCGCCGCTGGGGTGTGCCGCTGATTGACGGCGGCACCGTACGGCTTCCGTGGCTCATCGGCGCGAGCCGGGCCGCCGACTTGATCCTGACTGGCCGCGCCGTGGACGCAGACGAGGCGCTCGCCATCGGGCTGGTCAACCGCCTCGTATCTGCGGGGGCTGCTCTCGCCGCGGCGCAGCAACTCGCCCGTGAGCTCGCCGCGTTGCCGCAGACCTGTCTGCGCAGCGACCGTGCCAGCATGCTCGGCGCCCGAGGACTCTCTTTGCAGGATGGGCTGCGGCAGGAGTTCGCGCATGGGCAAGCGGCTCTGGCCGCAGAGACCCTCGACGGTGCTGCCCGGTTCGTTGCTGGCGCCGGCCGACACGGCGGACGAGCCGAAGCCTGACCTAGCGTGGACCTATGTTTCGGTCCGCTCGTCTGCTCATGCCACTGCTGATCGTGCTCATCGCGGGCTGCGGAGCCAGTAGTGCTCCCGTAGCGACCGATGGGCTGCCCACGCTCACCGGGGAGTACGGCAGCAAGCCGACGCTGGCCTTCCCGACGGACACGCCGCCGAGCGAGCTCAAGAGCACCGTGCTCCGCGAGGGGACCGGCCCCGTCGTCCTCAGTGGTGACCTGCTCGTTGCTGACTACCTCGGGCAGGTCTGGAAAGGCGACGTGTTCGACAACAGCTACGACCGCAAGAAGCCCACCGGTTTCGTCATCGGCACCGGCAAGGTCATCCCCGGCTGGGACAAGGTCCTTGTCGGCGTCAAGGCGGGCAGCCGCGTGCTGATGAGCCTGCCGCCGGCGGACGGTTATGGCGCCACGGGCAATGCCGATGCCGGGATTAAGGGCACCGACACCCTCGTGTTCGTCGTTGACATCGTGGCTTCGTACAGCAAGACCGCGGCGGGTGACCCAGCTGCCGTCCCGCAGAAGGCGGACCTGCCAGGCATCACGGTGACCGGAGCCCTCGGTGAGACCGCGGCGGTGGCTGTCGCCAAGACCGCAGCAGCGCCGCCCAAGCCGGAGCGCACGATCCTGGCCGAGGGCGCCGGCCCGGCCGTCGAGAACGGGCTGCTGATCGTGCAGTACGCCGCGACGCAGTACAACGGCATGCCCGCAGGTGACACCTACTCAAGCGCCCCGGCGGCCATCGGGGTTGGCGCTGACGGCGGTGGTACGCCGTTTGACCTGCTCGTCGGCGTACGGCTGGGTAGTCGGGTCCTCCTGCGGCTTCCCTCGCAGGGCCCTCAACTGGCGGTTGCCATCGTCGTCGACCTGATCGCCCAGCCCCGCTCGGCTTCCGAGACGGGCTGATCGCTCACGGTTTCACGGCGTCGCCAACGTGTAGCTGCCCACCACGCAGGACCGTTGCCCGCAGGCCGCCGCGGCCGGACAGCGCGGCCATGGCAGGGACTCCGGTGACGCCGTCCAAATAACGGCACGGGTCGCACGGCCGGTCCCCCCGCAGCTCCACCTCGCCGATCCAGAACCGCTTTCCCACCAACGCGTCCAGGTCCACCCCCGAGGTCTCGAGGTTGCGTCGGGATAGCCCCCCGCGCAGATCGATCCCCCTATCGGTCAGCACATCCTCAAGAACTTCGGATGCCATCAACGTGACGTCGTTACACAGCCGGGCGTCGTAGGACCACTCGCCGGTGCCCATCGCGTAGCGGTCGCCGACCAGCCCTTGTCCCACGGCTACCTCGGCGGTCGCCAGCGAGCGCATCGGCTCACCGCCGGCGCCGGTCACGTAGATACCGACGAGCCGACCTACGTCGGTCACGCAGGCTCGTCAATCGCGATCACGAGGCGGTAGCCGTCCGGGTCAACGAAGGTGGCGCCGTGCTCTTCCCAGTAGGGGTTCTCGGCCGTCACCCTCGGGACCGACGCCGCGACCAGAGCGTCCACCACCACGTCGAGCGCGGCCCGATCGGCCAGGTAGAAGACCAACAGGTCGTCGGCTGTCTGCAGCACCGGATCAGGACCGCCCGTTGTCAGCTCCAGTTGCCCGCCCCCCGGCAGCCCGAGGAAGCAGCCGGTGTAGCCGGCATGACCGGTGAAGCCGCCCTGCTCGCGCAGCCCGAGCAGGCCGGCGTAGAGGGCGCGGGAAGCGGCCAGGTCGCGGACTGGCCGAGCGAACCGCGTCCGTCGCCAGGGCGGTGCTGGCTCGGTCGTCTGCGTCACCGGCCTAGCCTGCACCACCGGTCAGGGTGAGGTGTCGGCTGGTCGCTGGGTTAGCGCACGGTGGGCCGGAGAGGGGGCACGCCTCGGTCAGTCGTCGCGACGCGCAGCACTTGGTCATGCGCCCGCTCGGCGGTGAAGTAGGTCAAGTTGGTGACCAGGACGTTCGTACCGACGAAGGTCACCGAGGAGGGGGAGTCCAGCGCAGATCCGAGCCCGCCGAAGGAGGCCTGCTCGGTCCCCTCTGGGCCGATGACGACAAGCCGGTTGGTGACGAGGGTGGCGAGATAGACCCGTCCGGAGACCGCCAGCGCGAACCCGTCCGGCCCCTCGCCGGGGGCTGTGGCATAGACCTGCGAGGGTTTTCCGGGTAGACCGGCGGCCGTCAGCGGGATCCGGTAGAGCACCCCCCGACCGGCCGTCGCGGGCACCGTGCTTGCCGTGACGTCCAGCAACACGTCTCCCTTCGGCGTAACCACCACGTTGTTGGCCCCGAACGTCGAGCGCAACTCTGGTCCCTGCAACCACACGGTCGCTGCTCCGCCGCCAGGCGCCACGGCGAAAACGGTTCCCTGGGCGAGGTCCGTGACCAGCAGGCGGCCGCTGGCCAAAAAGGCCAGCCCGTCCGGCCACGGGGCGCTGTCCCCGACGCCGTTGTCCGCGGCGCCCACGAGGTCGGGCACGGTGGCGTAGGTCTGCTGAGTACCGGTGCGCAGGTCGATCCGCAGCACCCGGGGCGGTGCGTAGTCGGCGACGTAGACCCGGCCCTGTCGGTCCAGTGCGAGCCCCATGGTGCCGTGGTCCCCGGCGAGGTCCTGCCCGCTGACGGTGTACGTGCGCTTCAGCATCCCCGCGGCGGAGTAGCGGAACAACGTCGACGGACCGGCGGAACCACGGGCGCCGCGATTCGTGGACACGAGCACATCGCCGCCAGGCAGCAGCAGCGAGGTGTCCGCGTGCCCTGGCAGGGCGACGTCGGCGAACCGGGTAATCGTCCCGGCGGGTGCGGACTGCGCGGTCGCTGGCAGGGCCAGCAGCCCGACGGCACCAGCCGCGATGGAGAGCGAGGCGAGCAGGCGGGGACGACGCCCGAAGGCGGTACGACGGATCAAGGTCATGCAGGTCTGATTCGACACCGTGGCTGCGGCACCTGCCAGCCCGTTGCGTTCGCGATCCGTAAGGCGGTGCGGGCTCTCGCGATCGCTCGCAAGCCCTACCGTCGCGATGTGGACACCTCCCAGGTAGGACCACCGCTGATTCGCCGGCTCACGCATCGGCCTTTGCCGTCGCCACCGGACCTTCTGCGGCAGGGCCCCATGCGCGAAGGGGCCTTCACCAGTCCGCTACACAATCGCTACGTCGCAGCCTGGCTCGGTTACGCGCTGGGCTGGAGCTTTCTGGTCTGCTTCGTCACCGGCCTCATCAGCCACTGGGCCCAGCAGCCGCCCGGCTGGTTCGTCCTGCCGACCCGCCCGGTGTGGATCTACCGCGCCACCCAGGGGACGCACGTCGTCACCGGACTGGCCTGTATTCCGCTGTTGTTGGCGAAGCTCTGGGCGGTTTACCCGCAGTTCTGGGAGTGGCCACCGGTGCGCAGCATCGCCCACGCACTGGAACGGCTCTCCCTGCTCGGCCTTGTCGGCGGGTCGATCCTGCAACTGCTCACGGGCCTGGCCAACATTTATCAGTGGTACTTCTTCAGCTTTTTCTTCACCCCTACCCACTACTTCACCTCCTGGGTCGTCATGGGCAGCTTGCTCGTGCACATCGGTACGAAGATCACGCTGGCCCGCGACGCACTGGCCCACCCGGACCGCTACGACGTCGCCCCGGCCCCGCGCCGCCGTAGCACTGCCCTGACCCTGGCGATGCCGCCGGTCCTGCCGCCGCCACCACGAAGGGCTACCGGCACCGACCCGACACCGGCCGACTTCGACGCCCATCACCGGGTCATCCAGGTGCAGCCATCACCGTCGTGGTTCGGTACGGAATCCGTCGACTGCTTGCCTCGGCCGCGCCGCGCAGCGTGGGAACCCCCCAGGCGCATCGCGCCGCCGCCCGTTCTTGACCCCACTCCGCCGCCTGACGTCGAACCGGATCGACCACCGGGACTGAGCCGCCGATGGTTTTTAGGGACCGTTGGTCTGTCCGCGGCTGCCGTCACCGTGACCACCTTCGGGCAGACCGTCACGCCCTTGCGCGCTCTCAGTCCGCTCGCACCGCGTCGACTCGACACCGGCGGTTCGCGGATTCCGATCAACAACTCTGCCCGCTCGGCGGGCGTGCGCACGACGGCGGTCGCGCCCGGGTATCGGCTCTCGGTCATGGGTCGTGCCACCAGGGCCGTGTCACTGACCGTCCCGGAGCTTGAAGCGCTCCCCGTGCATCAAGCCCAACTGCCGCTGACCTGTGTCGAGGGATGGAGCGTGGGGGCGCACTGGGCGGGGGTGCGCTTGAGCGATCTGGTCCTGCTGGCTGGCGGATCGCTGGACCGGCCCGTCCGAGTGGAATCGCTGGAGCCGCAAGGGTTGTACCGAAGTTCGGTGATCGAGCCGTACCAGCTTCGCGCGAGCAGCACGCTGCTGGCCACCCACCTCGACGGAGAGCGGCTGACCCTGGACCACGGTTACCCCGTCCGGCTGATCGCGGCGAACCGCCCCGGGGTCCTGCAGACCAAGTGGATCGAACGGGTGGTCCTGCTATGAACGATCACGATCGACATCAGGATCCGCCCCCGTGGCCTGGCCGCTACGTGCTCTACGCGGGCGGGCTGGTGATGCTCGGAGTCGGACTGCGCGGCATCGTGCACAACACCAACGGTTGGGAAAATCCGCCCTACTGGGCTGGGTTGCTGGTCGCAGGGGCAGTCGGGCACGACCTCCTTCTGGCTCCCCTCGTGTTTGTGCTGGCCGTCCTACTGATGCGCCTGGTACCACCCGCGGCCCGGCCCCCCGTCGCCACGGGATTGGTCATCAGCGGTGTCCTCGCGCTGATCGCTCTGCCCGGGATCCGCGGTACGGGGCGGCGCGCTGATAACCCGACGCTGCTGCCGCTCGACTACGGACATGGACTGGTGGTCAGTCTCATCGTGCTCTGGCTGGCGATAGGGGTTGCGTCCTTGGCAGTAGCGCTGCGGCGTAGCAGGCCGCACCAGGTCAACTCTTGATCGCGTAGAGCGTTCCGTCACTCGCGCCGATCACCAACGTGCCGTCAGCGGTCAGCGCCGGGTACGAGGCGACGACCTCGCCGGCGTCGAGGTCCCACATCCGGTTGCCCTTGGCGTCAAAGCCATACACATGCCCGGCGGCGGTGCCGAAGTAGACGTTGCCCGCACCGTCGACCAGCGGCGCCGTCCACACGCCGGTGCCGTTGCTGTTGAGACCCTTCGACTTGGGGATCCCCAAGTCGCGGTGAACCTGCGTGCCGGTCCGCGCGTCAACGACGTCGAGGTATCCCAAGTGGTCACCGAAGTAGGCGATCCCGTCTCGTACGACGGGGGAGGAATAGGACCAGTCACCCTTGTCGAACCGCCACCTGACCTTGCCGCGGGAAGTCAGTCCTAGCTCGTCGTCACTGTTCGTTCCGACGACCACCGTTCCGTCGGAGCCGACCGCGAGTGAGACCTCAATGATGTCCTTAGCTCGATAGGTCCAGCGGGTGCTCGAGGAAGCGCCGTGGTCAGCGACGGCGATAACCGTGCGGTCATGTGCGACATAGATCGTTCCGTCCGGTCCCACCGCCGGACTGGAGTACGACGTCCCGCCAAAGGCC
>JBKJLP010000016.1:0-2504 GCA_046596735.1 Mycobacteriales bacterium
CCGACGACCTTGTGGCTAGCGCCGACTGAACCATCGACGCCGCGCTAGCAGCACGAAGGACAGCAGCACGGCGGAGGCCGCCAAGAACGCAGCCCGCGAGACTGGGCCGGTGGTCCCGGTGCTTACGGTGCTCTGGGCCACTGCCGTGATCGCCGCGTCCTGGGGCGGGCTGAACAGTTGTGCTTCCTCGGGTGCGGGGTCCACCAGGTGACCGATCGGCGTGGCACCGACGCGCTGTGCGGCGAAGCCCCAATCGAGGAGTGCGGCAGCTTCTGGCCAATAGCGGGGGTTGGTCTTCATGAGCGTGACGACCAACGTGTGGCCACCCCTGGTCGCCGCGCCGACGAAGGTTGCACGGGCGCGGGTGGTGTAGCCGTTCTTGATGCCGATGGCACCCGGGTAGTTCCACAGCAGGTGATCGTGAGTAGCGATCTGGATCGCGCGGCCACCGGGACCGGAGATGGCGGCCCGCTTGATGCGCACGTAGTCACGGAAGTCAGGAAGCTGCATCGCGGCGCGGGCGATCAGCGCGAGGTCATAGGCCGAGCTCAGCTGAGCGGGGTCGTCGAGTCCGTTGGGGTTGACCGCGTGGGTGTCGTAGGCCTGGAGGCGACCGGCTTCGGCGTTCATCTCGGCGATGGTTTTGGCCAGGCCGCCGTTCGCCGTGGCGAGGGCGTTGGCCGCGTCGTTGCCCGACACCACGAGCATTGCGGTGAACAGCTCCCGGACGGGGTAGCTCACTTGCTGCACCAGACCGACGCGGGAGCCGTCGACGTTGAGGTCGTCGAACGTCGGACGAACCCGCTGCTCGCGGTCGAGCCGGGGGATCAGCGTCTGCGCCGTCAGTGTCTTCAGCGTGCTAGCCGGCGCGAAGCGGCCGTGTGGGTTGTGGCTAGCCAGCACCTCGCCGCTGTCGAGGTCCGCAACGAGCCAACTGGCTGCGGCGGTGCGCGGCAGCGCCGGAGTTCCGCTGGCCACCACCGTCCCGCTTGTGCCGAGCATCGCGCCACCGATCGGCGTCTGGCCGGCGCTGTGCGCCGGCGCTGCCGCGACGAGCAGGGTCAAGGGCAACGCGAACAAGGCACCCCGAACCGTCCGCATGACGGAAAGGATACCGAACGTAGGCTGTCCCGCATGACGCGAGAGTCAGAGTCAGGCTTTCCGATTGCGCCGGTCTACACGGCGGATGACCTCGCCCCTGGGCTCGAGGAGCGGCTCGGTGAGCCCGGTGAGTTCCCCTTCACGCGGGGCGTCTACCCGACGATGTACACCGGCCGACCGTGGACCATGCGGCAGTACGCCGGATTCGGCACGGCGCGAGAGTCCAACGAGCGCTATCGGCACCTCGTGGCTCAGGGCACAGGTGGGCTCAGCGTTGCCTTCGACTTGCCGACCCAGATGGGCTACGACTCCGACGAGCTGGTCGCGTCCGGCGAGGTCGGCAAGGTCGGCGTGGCCATCGACTCGCTCGAGGACATGAGGCTGCTGTTCGACCAGATCCCGCTCGACAAGGTCTCCACCTCGATGACCATCAACGCACCTGCGTCGGTCCTGCTGCTGCTCTACGCCCTCGTCGCCGAGGAGAAGGGGATCTCCGGCGACAAGCTCACCGGCACGATCCAGAACGACGTGCTGAAGGAGTACATCGCCCGCGGCACCTACATCTACCCGCCGCAGCAGTCGCTGCGCCTGATCACCGACATCTTCGGCTACTGCCGCGCCGAGCTGCCGAAGTGGAACACGATCTCGATCTCTGGCTATCACATGGCCGAGGCTGGAGCGACGCCCGTGCAGGAGGTCGGCTTCACGCTGGCCGACGGGATCGAGTACGTCCGGGCGGCAATCGCCAGCGGCCAGGACGTCGACGAGTTCGGCCCTCGGCTGGCCTTTTTCTTCGTCAGCCGTACGACGATCCTCGAGGAGGTCGCGAAGTTCCGCGCCGCCCGGCGGATCTGGGCTGACGTCATGCGCAACGAATTCGGCGCGAAGGATCCCAAGTCGCTGATGCTGCGCTTCCACACGCAGACAGCCGGCGTGCAGCTCACCGCCCAGCAGCCCGAGGTGAACCTCATCCGGGTGGCGGTTCAGGGTCTCGCAGCGGTGCTCGGCGGGACGCAGTCGCTGCACACCAACTCCTACGACGAGGCCATCGCGCTGCCGACCGTGAAAGCGGCGACGCTCGCTCTTCGCACGCAGCAGGTGCTCGCTTACGAGACCGATGTGACGTCCACCGTTGACCCGTTCGCCGGCTCGTACGTCGTCGAGGCGATGACCGACGAGGTCGAGTCGGGCGCGCGTGCGCTGATGGCTCAGATCGAGGAGATGGGCGGCGCTGTCGCCGCGATCGAGAAGGGGTTCCAGAAGAGCGAGATCGAGCGCTCGGCGTACGACGTCAGCTTGGGCATCGACTCTGGTGAGCGCGTCGTCGTCGGCGTCAACCGCTACGTCTCGGCGCAGGAGGAGAAGTACGACCCGCTGCGGGTCGACCCGTCCATCGAGCAGGA
>JBKJLP010000182.1:0-2937 GCA_046596735.1 Mycobacteriales bacterium
TCGCGGCCGCGCTGGGGGAGGCGCGACCGGCAAGCCGGTGGCGGATGGAAGTGACGGAGCGGCCGGACGGCGTGACGGTGGTCAACGACGCCTACAACGCCAACCCCGAGTCGATGCGTGCCGCGCTCAAGACCCTGGCGGTGATGAGCGCTGGTAAGTCGCGCCGCACCTGGGCTGTCCTGGGCGCCATGGGTGAGCTGGGTGAGGACGCCCGCGCTGCGCACCTGGATCTGGGTCGATTTGTCGTACGCCTCGACGTGTCGCGGCTGGTGGTCATCGGTTCTGCGGCCGGTGGCATCCATGCTGGTGCCGTGCTGGAAGGATCGTGGGGTGAGGAGTCGGTGCACGTCGACGATGTCGACGCTGCTCTCGTTCTGCTGCGCGCCGAGCTCGCCCCGGGAGACGTCGTGCTGGTGAAGGCGTCTCGGTCGGCCGGCCTGGAGCGGGTCGCTGCCGCGTTGCTGGGGGGGTCGACATGAGGTCCGTCCTCATCGCGGCCATGACCGCGCTCTTCATCAGTCTGCTCGGCACCCCGATCGCCGTGCGGTTCTTCCGACGTAAGGGCTACGGGCAGGAGATCCGCGAGGACGGCCCGTCCAGCCACGCGGTCAAGCGCGGCACTCCGACGATGGGCGGCAGCGTCATCATCGTGGCGACCCTGATCGGCTACGGCGTCGCTCATCTGTTCGTTGCCGATCAGGCCGGCCGCGGGCCGACCGCGAGCGCCCTGTTGGTGCTGGCGCTGATGACCTCACTGGGGCTCGTCGGCTTCCTCGACGACTTCATCAAGATCCGCAAGCAGCGCTCGCTCGGGCTCACGGCCGCGGCAAAGTTCTTTGGTCAGTTGCTCGCCGGAGTGGGCTTTGCCTTCGGCGCCCTGCAGTTCAAAAACCGTCACGGTCTTACCCCTGCCAGCACGCACCTGTCGTTTGTCCGCGACTACGAGGGCATTGCCCTGGGCACTGCAGGTTTCATCATCTTGGCCTACCTGATCGTCACCGCGACCTCCAATGCGGTCAACCTCACCGACGGTCTTGACGGGCTGGCCAGCGGGACCAGCGTCATGGTGCTCGCGTCGTACGTCGTCATCGCTTTCTGGCAGTTCGGCAACGCCTGCACGCGGCTGTCCGTCGCCCAGACGTCCTGCTACAACGCCCGCGACCCGTTGGATGTGGCGCTGGTTGCGGCGTCGGCGATGGGCGCTTGCTTCGGCTTCTTGTGGTGGAACGCCTCGCCGGCCAAGATTTTTATGGGTGACACCGGTTCCTTGGCTCTGGGTGGCCTGCTGGCCGGGATCGCGATCGTCACCAGGACCGAACTGCTGCTGGTCATCCTCGGCGGCTTGTTCGTCATCGAAACGATCTCGGTGATCCTGCAGGTGAGCGCGTTCAAGCTGACCCGTAAGCGCATCTTCAACATGGCACCGATCCACCACCACTTCGAGCTGGCCGGGTGGGTGGAGAACACCGTCATCGTGCGGTTCTGGATCATCGGCGGCCTCGCCGTGGCCTTCGGGATCGGCGTCTTTTACGCCGAGTACCTCTCCGCCGGACCTCTCGGCTGATGGGCTGATGGGGGCTTACGCAGGAAGGCGCGTTGTCGTCGCTGGCGCCGGGGTCACCGGAGCCAGCGCGGCCCGAGCGCTGCGCGTCCGCGGTGCGCGGGTGACCGTTGTGGCCCCTCCCGACGACCGGCGTACGGCGCTTTATGACGACGGGTTCGTCGTGGGCGAGGACCTGCCCGGCGACACCGAGCTGGTCGTCACCTCACCGGGCTTCCGACCAACGGACCCGCTGCTGGTTCAGGCAATGAGCGACGGCCTAGAGGTCTATGGCGACGTCGAATTGGCCTGGCGGCTGGCCCACGACCCCGAGGCCGCTCACCCCCCGGCGCCGTGGCTAGCGGTCACCGGTACCAACGGCAAGACCACGACCGTGAAGATGCTCGAGCGGATGCTCGCTGCAGGCGGCCATCGGACCGTTGCCGCTGGCAACGTTGGGCTGCCGCTGGTCGATGCGGTCTTGGCGTCGTACGACGTCATTGCCGTCGAACTGTCGAGCTTCCAACTGCACTGGACGAGCACGATCCGACCGGCGGCCGGGGCTCTGCTCAATCTGGCACCGGACCACCTCGACTGGCACGGGTCGATGGCGGCGTACGAAACGGCGAAGGCGAAGGTCTGGGCTGGCGGCACGGCGATCGGCAACGCCGACGACGCGCGGGTCGCTGCGCTGTTGGACGACGCCATCGGGATCAAGGTCGGCGTGACGCTGGCGACCCCACGGGTCGGACAGGTCGGCTTGGTGGAAGACCTCCTCGTCGACCGGGCCTTCCCCGATGTTGTCGGTGAGGCCACCGAGCTGGCCAGCCTGAGCGACGTGACCGTCGCTGGCGGGCACAACGTCGCGAACGCCTTGGCTGCGGCTGCGCTAGCCCGATCGTTCGGCACCTCGGCGGAGGCCGTCCGCTCCGGCCTCCAGGGATTCACTGCCGACCCCCACCGCAACGCTCTGGTGGCGACCATCGACGGGGTCGACTGGGTCGACGACAGCAAGGCGACCAATCCGCACGCCGCAGCCGCCAGCTTGGCTGCCTACCCGCGGGTGGTCTGGGTGGCTGGGGGTCTGCTCAAGGGCGCCGACGTCGACGAGCTCGTCCGCGTCGCCTCGCCGCGGCTGGCCGGGGTCGTCCTTCTCGGTACCGACCGGCAACCACTTCGTGACGCACTGTTGCGACACGCGCCGGATGTCCCCGTTGTCGAGGTCGCTCGCCTCGACACTGAGGCCATGTCCGAGGTCGTCGCTGCCGCCCGCAGGCTGGCTGCTGCCGGAGACACCGTGCTGCTCGCTCCCGCGGCTGCGTCGATGGACTGTTTTCGCGACTACGCCGAGCGGGGCGACCTGTTTGCCCAGCACGTGAAAGGACTGACCGGATGAC
>JBKJLP010000351.1:0-2520 GCA_046596735.1 Mycobacteriales bacterium
CACCCGACGAACCGCCTCTGCCACCCAGTGGGGGTCGACGCCGTACAGCTGGACGGAGCGCAGCTCCTCGTCGGGGGTGAAGCTCACCATCTGCGCCGTGCGTTCGTTGCGCTCGCACAGGGCCCGAGCCGACACCATCTCGCTGACGTAGAGCCCGGCGCCGTAGCTCCGACAGAGCCGCCGGAAGGCCGAGTTGGTCACCCCAGCCATGGGTGCGAGCACCACCGGCGGGTCGACCTGGAGCGGGCCGATGGTCAGACCCACTGGTCGACCAAGCTGATGTCGAGCCGCGCGAAAAGCGAGCGCAGCAGTGGGAGGGACAGCCCGATGACGTTGCCGGGATCGCCATCGATCCCGTCGAGGAATGCGGCGGACCTCCCGTCGAGAGTGAAGGCGCCGGCCACCGCCAGGGGTTCGCCGGTCGCGACGTAGGCGTCGATCTCCTGGTCCGTGGGCCGGCCGAATCGGACAACCGTCGCGCAGACCTCGACGACCTGCCGCCCGGAGCGGGTGTCGATCACGCAGTGACCCGTGAGCAGCGTGCCGCTGCGACCTCGCATCGACCGCCAGCGGTCCGTCGCGTCGGTCGAGGAGCGGGGCTTGCCCAGGGCAGCACCATCTAGCTCCAGGAGCGAGTCACACCCGATCACGACCGCATCCTGGAGTCCGGTCGCCACTGCGCGCGCCTTCCGGATCGCCAGCTCGCGCACCATGTCGGTCGGGCAGCCGGTGACGTCTTCCTCGGGCACGCCGCTGACGATCACGTCCGCTCGCAGGCCCGCGTCCTGGAGCAGCCGCAGGCGCGCCGGGGAGGCCGAGGCGAGGACGAGTCGGCGGGCGGGCACATGTCAGTGTGACAGTCGCCGTGACAGGACGCGGACCCTTGCTAGCGGTACAGGACGTCCTTGAGCCAGGGCTCTTCCACGGCGGTGTCACGCAGCGCGAGGACCTCGGGACGACCGCCCTCGGGCGCGAGCGTCAGCTCATCGGCGGTCACCAACAGCGGGCGTGAGAAGCCGCGCTCGGTCGGCAGCGTGGCCTCTGCGGCGGCGGGACCAAAGGCCGGGTCGATCATGGCGAGCTTGGTCCAGCCGCGCTGTCGCATGGGGGCGACGACCGCTCCCATGCCGCCGGCCTGCTCGGCGATGGCCGCCCGAAGTTCCCGTGAACCCAGCAGTGTCACGACGTCACAGTCGCCGATCGGTCGCAGCTGGCCCCGCGAATCACGGGCCAACCGCTCAGCTCCGAGCGCACCCATGCGCTGCAGGTAGTGCTCGGCGACCAGCCACTCGACCTCGGCGTCCAGACCCACCGAGTCGAGCAGCGGCAACGAGAGCGGCACGACGGCGTCCGGGTCCTGAGGATTGAGGTCGACAGCGCCGAGCCCGAGGTCGAGGGCGTCGCCCAGGACTCGCTTGCGCACCCAGTCCAGGCCTGGGTGCAGCTCGTGGTCGAACGGCAGCCCCACCGGGCGCAACCGGTGCCGGAGCTGCTCGGCCCCCAGATCTGCTGCCCAGCGACGGGCCAGGAGCCACCGGCCGAGCCGCTGATGGCCATCTGTCGTCTCGGGGTGGTGGCCGGCGAGCGCCCGTCGGCACTCCCCCCAGGAGACCCACACGCTGGGCTCGCCGAGCAGGACCACTCCGAGGCTGGCCGGCTCGATGTCCAGATCCTGCAGCACGGACACCGCGAGCACCCCACGACGCAGCTCGACCGCGGTGGGTGGCTTCGGCGTGGGGGCCATGTAGCGAAAGTACCCACGATCCACGGTTTGAGTCGCCATCCGGAGGGGTGCCTGTGGACGAGTTGGATTTCACGAAAGCGCGGCGCGGGACCCGGCTGATGGGCGACCCTGGTGGCTGACGGCGGCGCCCGTGCTCCCGAGGGGGGGAGCGCGGTCGAGCCCCCGCCGAGAAGCCGCACCCGGCCCGGGCTGCGGCTTCTCGCGTGCTCGACCTACTGTGCAGGGGTGACCAGCGTCAGCCTGATCGGTTCGGCTCCTGCTTTGGAGCGGTATCTGGCCCGTTGCGGACTTGAGGTCCGAGCTGATGACGGCGGTGACGTGGTGCTCGTCACCACCGCCTTGAGCGAGGCCGACGAGGACCGACTCTTGGGGCTGCCCGCTCCGGTGCTCTTCCTCGGACCGACAGCCAGCACAGCCGTGACCGATGCCGCTGGTCTCGTCCCAGGCCAGCTGACGCCGCCTCACGACACCAGGGTGCGGCCAGGGCCGGATGCGGGTGAGGTGATGCACCGCTCGGGTGGGGACCTGCTGCTGCGCGCCTCGTGGCCGCTGCAGGACAAGGTCGCTGATGACGTCCAGGTCATCCTGACCGCCAACGTGGCCTTCGCCGACCACCCGGTCGCCACCTGGCGTCCGACCACAGGTGTCGGCCTGCTGACCGTCTTCGCGCTGGAGGATCCTCGCTGGCACCGCCTCGTGCACAGGCTGCTCAGGCACCTGCTCGGCCTGTCCGACCGGGGTCCCGTCCGCGTCGGCATCCTGGGCTATGGCGCGAT
>JBKJLP010000413.1:0-4988 GCA_046596735.1 Mycobacteriales bacterium
ATGGCGGGCCCTGGTCGCCCGGGACCAGGAATGCGTCGTCACCGGCTGCCACCGACGGCCAGCGCAATGCCAAGCCCACCACGTCATCCACTGGGCCAACGGCGGACCCACCGACCTGGCGAACCTCGCCCTGCTCTGCCACACCCACCACCACCAGTTACACGACCAACAACGCTGGCTCAGCTGCACCCACAACCGGACGATGACCACCGCCGGCTGGCTCGACAACCCCACCGACAACCCGCTCACCGGAGCCCGAGCCGCCGGGCCACCCAGGCATGCTCAGGTGCCGTCGTCCGCCGGCGTGAGGCATTCGGGGTTGACGTCCTCCGCGGGCCGGTCCATGGCCGTCCGCTCGGCGGGCTGGCAACCCAAAGACGCGTCGGCCCGGCCGGCTGGCACGCCGGCGACATGCCGGCATGGCCACGCCACCGGTGGTGTTGCCGCAGTCATGAAGGCGGTGACCGGCACTCGAGCGATCGCTGTGTGCGGGCTGGCCGCGAGGGACGACGCCGAAGAGCAGGCGCGGACCAGCAGCATGCCAAGGCAGTCACCATGAGAGGTCCGTGGGCCGGCGATGGACCAGCGGTGGTGCTGCTGCACGGCCAGCCGGGCAGCGCCGCCGACTGGGAGCTCGTCCTGCCGCATCTCGGCGGGCTTCGGCTGCTCGTCCCGGACCGTCCCGGCTATGACGGGACCCCCGCGGGTGGCTTCGCGCACAACGCCGCTGCGCTGTTCCGACGACTCGACGACGCGGGCATCGAGCGGGCCGTGCTCGTCGGTCACTCCTGGGGCGGCGGGGTCGCCCTGCGCGCCGCGCTCGACGCACCGCGCCGCATCGCCGCCCTGTGCCTGCTCGGTTCGGTCGGCAGCTCGCTGGCCGTGTCGCGGACCGATCGGTTACTGGCCATGCGCGGCATCGGGAGCGGCAGCGCCCGATTCATGGCGCGGACCGGCCGGCGGATGGCCCCGGTGGTCGCCGCGACGAGCGGCAGCCGGCTGGATGCACCCCAGCGCGCCACCCTCGCCGCAACCCTCGGCATGTGGTCACGCAACGGCGCGTGGGGGGCATTCGCGGCCGAGCAGCGGGCCCTGGTGCAGGAGGGCCCCGGCATCGCCCGCCGGCTGCGGGAAGTCCAGACGCCGGCGGTCGTCACGATGGGCGGTCGCGACGCCGTCGTGCCGCCCAAGGCGCAGCGCGACCTGGCCACCCGACTCCCCAGCGCGGAGCTGCGGCACCTCGACGGTGGCCACCTGCTCACCCTCGAAGCGCCGGCGCAGGTCGCGGCAGCCGTCCGCCGCGCCGTCGAACTGGGCGCTTGACGCGCACGGTTCGGCTCGCTCAGAGCCGGCCGTCGCGCACCCGGGCGGTGACCTGACGTTCGGCCACGAAGGACAGAAACGGCACCGTCCCGGCCAGCGCGACGATCACCAGCCACTTGGCTGGGAACCGTCGGCGCAGGCCCAGGTCGGCGACGGTCAGCAGCAGCACGATGTAGAGGAAGCCGTGCGCCGTGCCCAGCACCTGGTCCACCCCCGGGGCGCCGGCGAGGAACTCGAGCGGCACCCCGACGAGCACCAGGACGGCGAGCAACACCCCGACGACGTAGGCCATCACGCGATAGCGGACGAGCGCCGCCGCCCCTCTCACCCGCGCTTCGCGTTGAGCTCGGCGAGGTAACGGTTGTAGGCGGCGAGCTCCGGGTCCTGCTCGTCCGACACCGGCTGGGCGACCGGCAGCGACGGTTCGACATCGCGCGCGGTGGCCGGCGCCTCGACCTCGGGGCCGCGCAGGTCGTCGCGCAGGAACCACGACCAGCCGAACACGACGAAGCCGGCGAACAGCACCCACTCGACCGTATAGGACCAGTTCTGGATGGAATGCCGCTCGATCGCCCGGCCGAGCTGCCACCGAGAGGCCACCAGGCACACCGCGACGAGCGCGAGCATCAGCACGTGCCGCACCAGCCAGCGCGGGGTGACGAGGAGCCTGAGCACGCCTAGATCGTACGTCGCACCGGGGCTGGGGGCCCTGCGGACGCCGACCGCTGCCCCGGCGTACAGCTCAGTCGTCGAGGTAGTCGCGCAGGCTGGCCGACCGCGACGGGTGGCGCAGCTTGGAGAGCGTCTTGCCCTCGATCTGGCGGATCCGCTCGCGGGTCAGGTTGAAGTCCTTGCCGATGTCGTCCAAGGTGCGCGGCTGGCCGTCGACCAGGCCGTAGCGCATCTCCATGACGCGGCGCTCGCGGTCGGTCAGCGAGGCCAGCACCGCCGAGAGCTCCTCGCGCATGAGCAGGAAGGCGGCCGCCTCACCCGGCATGACGGCGTGCTCGTCCTCGATGAAGTCCCCGAGGCTTGCGTCGCTGTCCTCGCCGATCAGGGCATCGAGCGATGCGGGATCGCGGTTGTAGGAACGGATCTCCTCGACCCGCTCCGGAGTGAGGTCAACCTCGACCGCAATCTCCGCGGCGGTCGGCTTGCGGCCCAACTGCACGACCAGGTCGCGCTCGACCCGGCGGATCTTGTTGACCTGCTCGACCATGTGGACGGGCAGCCGGATGGTGCGGGCCTGGTCGGCCATCGCCCGGGTGAGCGCCTGCCGGATCCACCAGGTCGCATACGTCGAGAACTTGAAGCCCTTGGTGTAGTCGAACTTCTCCACCGCACGGATGAGGCCGAGGTTGCCCTCCTGGATCAGGTCGGTCAGACCCATCCCGCGCCCGGCGTACTTCTTCGCCACCGAGACCACCAGACGCAGGTTGGCCTCGAGCATGTGCTGCTTGGCCCGCTCACCCTCACGAACGATGTGCTGCAGGTCGGCGCGCAGGGTCGGGCTGATCTTGCCGGGCTTGCCGAGTCGCTCGGCGGCAAACAGGCCAGCCTCCATGGCGCGGGCAAGCTCGACCTCCATCTCGGCGGTCAGCAGCGGCACCCGACCGATCTGGTTGAGGTAGAGGCGAAGGACGTCGACACTCAGAGTCGCTCCGGCCTCGATCTCCTCCTGCTCCTCCTTCTCGGCTTCCGCGGCGAGCTCCTCCGGTGTGGGCTCTTCGGCCGTGACCTCACTCGGGTCGATCGGACCCGGGACCAGCTCGACCGCGCCGTCCAGAACGCCCTCAACGACGGCAGCACCCTTGGCGGCCTTCGCCGCCGCCTTCTTCGCAGGCTTCGCAGTGGGCGCCTTCGCAGTGGGCGCCTTCGCAGTGGGTGGTTGAGCAACGGCCTTGGCCGGCGCCTTCGCGGGCACCTTGTGAGCCGGCGCCTTCGCGGCAGTGGGCTTCTTCTTCGCCGGCGGCTGAGTGGCCGTCACGGGCGCCTCCTTGACTGCCTTGATGCGGGGGGTGGCCTTCTTCGCGGCGCGGGCCCGACCAGCGGGTTCCTCAGCTGCGGCAACGCTCATGCTCGGATGTCTCCTCGAGTGGGCCTGTGAGGGCGGCGTGTGCAGATGATTGTCGCACCGTTCCGGCTCGGCCTGCGGTCAGAGGCCGATCCGCTTGGCGATGACCTCGTTCATGATCTCGTCGGTGCCCCCGCCGATGCGCAGAATGCGGCTGTCGCGGTAGTGCCGCTCGACCTCTGACTCCCGCATATAGCCCAGGCCGCCGAACAGCTGGACGGCCTCGTCCACGACGAAGTCACAGGCCGCGCATGCGGTGTTCTTGGCCATCGAGACCTCGGTCACCGCATCGCCGGTGTCCAGCCAGGCGTCGTACGCCGCGCGGGTGGTGGTCTTGGCCACCCACACCTGCCTGGCCATCTCCGCCAGCTTGTGCCGCACGACCTGACGGCTCGCCAGCGGCCGCCCGAAGGTCTCTCGGTCCTTGACCCACTGCAGTGTCAGATCGAGGCAGCGCTGGGCGGTTGCCCACGCTTGGGTCGACATCGCCAGCCGCTCGGACTGGAACTGCCTCATGATCAGCAGGAAGCCGCCGCCCTCCTCCCCCACCAGGTGGGTAGCCGGCACCCGCACGTCCTCGAAGGACAGCTCAGCGGTGTCGCTGCAGCGCCAGCCCATCTTGTCCAGCGGCTCGCTGACCGTGAACCCGGGCAGCCCCTTGTCGATCACGAGCAGCGAGATCCCCTGGTATCCCTCGCCTCCAGTGCGCACGGCTGTCGTGACGAAGTCGGCGCGGATCCCGCTCGTGATGAAGGTCTTGCCGCCGTTGACGACGTAGTGATCCCCGTCCCTTTTTGCCGTGGTGCGCAGGCCAGCGACATCGGAACCGCCACTCGGCTCGGTCACCGCGAGGGCACCGATCAGGTCGCCTTTGAGGGTCGGCCGCACGTAGCGGTCTTTGAGATCCTGGCTGCCGGCAAAAGCAATATGAGGTACGGCGATGCCGTGCGTGAACAGACTGGCGATCACGCCACCCGAGCCACCGCCGAGCAGCACCTCCTCGGCCACGATCGCCGCGTCGATGCTGTCGCCACCTCCCCCGCCGACCTCCTCGGGGAACGCCACACCGAGCAGACCGGCCTCGGCAAACGTGGCGTGGAGGCTGCGCGGCAGCAGACCGTCGCGCTCCCAGTCCGCCACGTTGGGGGCGATCTCCTTCGCCGTGAGGTCCTTCGCCAACGCGCGGAGGGCCTGCCGCTCCGGCGTCTCCCACCTGGTGGTCATGCCGGCTGCCTTCCGTCGGTGGGCGGGCCGGCGAAGCACTGCGCGTTGTCGAGCCAGTCATCTGCGAGGGGTCCAGTCGCCTGCAGCCCGGTGTCGGCCCGGTGCCTTCTCTGCGTCACCCGCAGGCAGAAGTCCTCGGCGCTGCCCACGATCGCATCGTCACCGCTGCCCCACTCCCAGGTGCTGCTGTCGGGAGCTGTCAGCGTCACGCGGACCTCGCCTTCCGGCATCACCTTGCCGCGGACCCCGTAGGAGAAGCCGCGCGTGCGGACACCGAGGTGCGCGATGTGCTTGAGCCTGGTCGTTGGCGTGCGGGTGATCCCGAGAGCATCGACGATGTCTTGACCGTGCGCCCAGTACTCCATCA
>JBKJLP010000485.1:0-7809 GCA_046596735.1 Mycobacteriales bacterium
GGTGATGCGACCCGGGGTGACATCGATGATGCGTGCGCGACCGTGCGAGGAGTCGGTGATGACGCCGGCCTGCGAGCCGGTGAAACTGCGCGCCGACGCACCCAGATTCTGGATCGCCATGGCCAGCAGGGCCATCGAGATGCGCTCACCAGCCGTGAGCAACATGTCGAGCTCGCGGCCGGGGGGCAGCGGGGAGACCTGCTGGGCGAGGTCGAGCAGCTCGTCGGTGGTGTCGCCCATCGCCGACACCACGACGCACACGTCGTGGCCCTCCTTGCGAGTGGCCACGATCCGCTCGGCGACCCGCTTGATCCGCTCAGCATCGGAGACTGACGAACCGCCGTACTTCTGGACGACGAGTCCCACGGCAGGCCCTTTCCGATCGATGCGTACGCGCCAGTTACCGCCTCAGCCTAGTGGCGATCCCCTACGGTGCCCGCATGACAACGAGCGCACCTGTGCTCCAGCCCTCCGGCGCTCAAGGGGTGGTGGCGACCGGCGTACGACGTAGCTTCGGCGACGTTGAGGCGGTGCGCGGCATCGACCTGACCGCCTTGCCCGGCGAGGTCACCGCCCTGGTCGGCCCCAACGGCGCTGGCAAAACCACCCTGTTGTTGGTGCTCGCCACCTTGCTGGTCCCCGACGCCGGCGAGGTCCTGGTCGCGGGCTATGACCCAGTCACCGACGCCGACGCTGTCCGCGCCCGCATGGGCTGGGCGCCCGACGTCTTCGGGCTCTACGACAACCTCACCGCCGGGGAATACCTCACGTTCGTCGGCGAGTCCTACCGAATGTCGCGTCCGCGGGCTAAAGAGCGCGCCGGCGAACTGCTCGCGACGGCCCGCCTCAGCGAGTACGTCAACCGACCTGTGCACACGATGTCGCGCGGCCAGAAGCAGCGACTGGGCTTGGCCCGAGCCGTCGTCCACGATCCCGAGGTGCTGTTACTCGACGAGCCGGCCAGCGGCCTGGATCCACGGAGTCGGGTGGAGCTTCGCGATCTGCTGCGCGCATTCGCCCGACGCGGAACCGCCGTCATCGTGTCCAGTCACCTGCTCGGCGACCTTGAGGAGCTGGCCGACCGCGTGGTGTTCGTCGACAAGGGCACCACGGTCGGCGAGCACCGGCTCGACCAGCTCCCGACCGGCACAGCAACCCGACCCTGGCGGCTGCGCGCACTCGACATGGAGGCGCTCGTGCAGGCGCTGGAGCGCAACGGTTACGACGCGGACGAGCCGACCATCACCGGCGTCGACGTACGACTGGCCTCCGACGAAGCGGCGGCGGAGCTCATCGCCGGGCTCGTCCGCGAGGGGGTAGCCGTGGTCGCCTGCCAGCCTCTGGGCGGCGCGCTCGAGGCGACCTACCTGGAGCTGACCACGTGACCGCCCAGGGCATTTCCACCGTTGCCCGGCAGGAGTTTCGACTGCGCATCCGAGCAGGTCGCTGGCGGCTGCTCCTCGGCATCTGGTTCGCGATCCTGCTGATTTTCACCGTGCTGCTGCGTAGCGCCCTCGGCAGTTTCTCGCCGGCCGAACTGACGGACCGCGGCGTGATCCTGTACGGCGGTCTGATGCTGTTCGTCCTCGGACTGGCCTTGCTGGTCGTGCCCGCGCTCGCCGCCCAGTCGGTCAACGGCGACCGTGAGCGCGGCACCCTGGCGACGCTGCAGGTGACCCGGTTGACCGCCGGCGACATCACCCTGGGCAAATTCGCCGCGGCGTGGGGGACCTCGCTGGTGTTCCTCGCGCTCACCCTTCCGCTGGTCTTCTACGCGATCAGCCAGGGCGGCGTGCCCGTCCTGCGGATGCTGGTCGTGACTGTCGTCCTGTCGCTGCTGCTGGGCACGATCTGCGCGGTGTCGCTCGCACTCTCCGCGCTGCTGAGCCGTACGACGACCTCCGGCGTCCTGGCCTACCTCGCGGTGTTCGCGCTGACAGTCGGCACGCTGATCGTCTTCGGTCTCATCACTGCTGTCACCACCGAGACCTACACGACCACCTACACCCCGGAGTGCCCGACGGTGTCGAACGAGCTGTCCGCACAGGAGCGCGACCTGATCCTCGGGACGTGCAACGACGGCCCACAGACCTACGAGAACGGCCGGCCCCGCACGGACCGAACCTGGTGGCTGCTGGCGCCCAACCCGTTCGTCATCCTGGCCGACTCGGCGCCGAGCCTGCCGCCGGAGACGGACGCCGAGGCAGCCCGGAATGAGGCAGACCAGGCGCGTGGAGTCCAGCGACAGAACGCCCGTGACCTCGACCCGCTTGGCCTGATCGGCGACGCCGTACGCAGCCTGCGTCAAGAGCCGGAGCCGCTCGTCCAGGGCCCACAGGGGTTGACCCTGGCTCCCGGCGCCACGTACGACACCTATGGACCGGTGCCTGAGCGGCGTCGGCCGGTGTGGCCGTACGGCTTGGCCTTCGACGTGGCACTGGCTGCCGGCGCACTCGTGCTCACCCAGCGCCGCCTACGGACTCCGTCCCGACGCCTAGCGCTCGGCCAGCGCGTCGCTTAGTCCGCGTTGGGCAGGGTCGAGACCTCCAGCCAGTAGCGCGCCATGTCGCGCACGCCCTCTCGGACTCCGCTCAGGCTGGCCGCTTTCGTGACGTAGGAATTGGCGGACAGCTCGTAACTGT
Organism: Mycobacteriales bacterium; assembly: GCA_046596735.1. Classification (GTDB taxonomy): domain Bacteria; phylum Actinomycetota; class Actinomycetes; order Mycobacteriales; family SCTD01; genus RYN-124. The sequence continues at coordinate 2,643 of JBKJLP010000485.1, forward strand.
CCGCCACGTCCTGCGGCCGGTCCGAGGAGGACAGGACCACCGTGGGAATCGTCCGCAGCCCCTCGTCAGCCTTGATGTCGGCCAGCACCTCGAGCCCAGACACCTTGGGCATCTTTAGGTCGAGCACGATGAGGTGCGGTCGCAGCGCGTTCTGGTGAGCCCCCCGCCGGTGTAGATAATCCAGGGCTTCGGCGCCATCGTGAACCGTGGTGACCGTGACGTCGTCCCCGTGAGCGTCCTCGAAGGCGCGCACCGTGAAGAACGCATGATCGGGGTCGTCCTCAGCAAGCAACACGCGGGCAACGCTCATCGAGCTCCTTCGGGGGCAGTGGACGCCGACACCCAGTCTCCCTCCTTGCCCTGGATGGGCAAGGGTCGGACGGCTGCCAGGACGGACCGGGGCAGCGTAACCAGCGCCGTCGTCCCTGTGTCGTTGCCCGGCGCGGGGCCCTCCATGACCAGCGAACCGCCAAGGCTCTCGGCGATGCGTTTACAGATCGCCAGCCCGATGCCGGTTCCGGGGCTCGATTTGGGGGCGTCCAGTCGCTCGAAGACGCGTAGGACCCGGTCGCGGTACTCAGCGGGGATGCCGCGGCCGTTGTCGGACACCGCGAGCCGCACCTCGCCCGCGGGTCCTCGCGTGACCGAAACAACGACCTCGAGATCGTCACGTCCGCCGTACTTCAGAGCGTTGTCGAGCAAGTTGGTGAGCAACTGCCGGGCGCGGACGCTGCTGATCCGGACCTGGCGCGCTGACGGGTCGACCTCGACCCGTACGTCGCCTGCGCTCGGCCCAGCAGCGTCGATGACGTCGTGCGCCAGCGCTGCCAGATCAACGAGCTCATCCTCACTCCCGACCCGCCCGATACGCGACAACTCGAGCAGATCAGCAATGAGGCTCTGCATATAGAGACCGTTGACCGAAATTCGCTCGAGGTAGTGAGATCCACCTTCGCTGAGCTCGGCCTCGTGCTCGCTGCGGAGCAGGTCCAGATAACCCATCACAGAAATCAACGGGCTGCGTAGATCGTGCGAGACGCTGTACAGGAGCGTCTCCAACTCGGCGCTGGCAGCCTCGGCGGCGGCCCGGCTCTCTCTCTCCTGGCCAAACAACGCGACGCGGGTCAGGGCAAGGTCGACCATCGTGCAGACCCGATTGAGAAGATGACTTTCGTCCGTGCCGAAGACGGGCGAGAGCCGCCCAATGGAGACGACCAAGCAGCCGCGCGCCATCTGGGCCATGAACAGCCCCTGGCCGAGGCCGTGCACGGTGCCCCGTCCGGCGTCGACGCGGCGCGCCGCCCAGTCCTGGCCCTCGAGGTCGATGCGACCACTGATGTGGATGGGCGTTCCGTCCTGGTCCAGGAGGGCGGCACCGCTCCCGCCCAAGAGCCCGGCGAGGACGGGCACGATGGTCGACGCGACCTCCTCACGGGTGAGCGCCTGCATCAGCCCACGTTCGGCCTGCCCAAGCTCGGTCAGGTCGCCCTGGCGCCACAGGACACGCACAAACGCGGGAGCCAAGAAAGCCAGCGCGTACAACGCAATTCCTACGAGACCAAGCAGCGAGATGCCGACGACCCAGGCCGACGCCGTGGAGCCACCCGAAGCACCGGAGACGACCAGCGTCAACGCGAGAATCAGCGAGCCGGCACTCAGGGTGCGCATCCGGTGCCGCACGCTGGAGGACTCAGCCCGGCCGAGCCGCCATAGGCCCGCCGAGGCGAGGATGCTCTGCACCGCCCAGGCACCGACGATGAGGGCGACGACCAGCGACGCCCACAGCGGGCGTGGCTCGCCCGGCCCCGGAAGCGGCGGCGTCACCACGATGACCACCACCTGCACTCCCAGCAGGGCGATCGTTGCGGCGTACCAGGCTGCGCCGACGCCGCCTAGCGAGCGGGTGAGTTGCACCAGGAAGAACGGGACGAGCAACAGAAGGCAGATCACGACGTCGATATAGATCGCTGTCCAACCTTGCAGCGGATAGGTGGGCTGGTAAAGCGAGCTAGCCAAGACCGCGGCGAGCACCAGGAACAGCGCTGCAGCGGAGGCCGTGGCCGGCCGGTGGTCGCCAGTCCAGCGGCGAGCCAGGACGACTCCGACGACCGCAGAGAGCACGAACTCGACGCCGTTGACGATCTGCACGAGCAGGTCGACCTGCAGCGACTCGTTCACTCCCGGCCGCCAGCCTGATCGGACCCGAGCCGTGCGAGTCCGTCCGACTCCGCCCTGGCACACGGAACGGCCGGCGGCACCTGCGCGCTCGACCCGCCCTCGGGCGCGAGCCACCCAACCCGGTCCGGCGCCACCGCCTTCCCCCAGAGCCAGCCCTGGGCCCTGGTGACTCCGAGTCCCATGAGGACGTCCCGCTGCTGGGCGGTCTCGACGCCCTCAGCGATCACCGACAGACCCAGGCTGCTCGCGAGCGCGACGATCGCCGTCACGATGGCCACTCCCGGCACCCCGTCGTTGGTCGCCGCAACGAAGGACTTGTCAATCTTCAAGACGTCGAGCGGCAGGGTCAGCAGGTAGGCCAGCGACGAGTAGCCAGTGCCGAAGTCGTCGATCGCGATACGCACCCCGAGGGACCGCAGCTGACCGAGGAGTTCACGGCTCGCCTCGGGGTCTTCCATCACCACCGTCTCGGTGACCTCGAGGTGGAGCAGCTCAGGGGCCAAGCCAGACTGGGCGAGTGCGCCGCGGACCGCGTCGAGGAGCCCGGGATCGGTGAGTTGGCGGGCGGACAGGTTGACCGCCACGGTCAGCGGGGTCGCCCGGCCGCGGTTCCAGTCGGCCGTGACTCGGCAGGACTCATCCAGCACAGCGCGGCCAAGCTCGACGATCAGGCCCGTGGCCTCGGCCTGCGGGATAAAGCTGTCCGGCGGCAGGAGTCCGCGCTCCGGGTGCTGCCAGCGCACCAAAGCCTCGGTGCCCGTGACGGTAGCGCTGCCCGGCTCCACGATCGGCTGAAAGTAGACGACCAGCTCGTCGGTGCCCAAAGCCTTGCGCAGGTCGGAGTGCAGCCGGAGCCGGTCGCTCGCCCGCGCCCGCATGGCCTCATCGAAGAGCTCAAAGCGGGCCCGACCGCGCTCTTTCGCGCGGTACATCGCGATGTCGGCATCACGGATCAGCAGGTCTGCCTGGTCGGGCGATCCGCCCCAGGCCGGGCTCGCCGTCGCGACGCCCATGCTTGCCGTGACCCGAACATCGGCCTCACCCACCGCGCCCCGGAGCACGAACGGCCGGGCGAGCACCTGGGTGAGCCGATCGACGAGCGCCAGCACGTCGTCCTCATCGGCGAGCTGTTCGCACAGGACGACGAACTCGTCGCCACCGAAGCGGGCCAACGTGTCGCTGGGCCGGATGGCCTCCTCCAGTCGACGAGCTACGTCGACGAGCAAGCTGTCGCCGGCCGCATGGCTGTGGCTGTCGTTGACCCATTTGAACTGATCCAGATCAAGGAAGACCACCGCGACGCGAGAACCGTCCGGCGCAGGTCGGGCAAGCACCCGACTCAGCCGGTCCATCAGGACCCCCCGGTTAACCAAACCGGTCAGACTGTCGTGCAAGGCCTGGTGCTCGAGGAGGTCCTCAGCGGTCTTCTGCTCGGTGATGTCCTGCATCGTGCCGAGCAACCTGGTCGGGCGACCGGTGTGGTCCCAGGCTGCCGCGCGCATCTGACCCAGCACCCAGCGCGCGGCCGACTCACCGTCCACGGCGAGGCGATGGCGGACCACGACGGGAACATTTCTTGCCTCGTGAAGGTGAAACAGCCGGGCCGTTGCAGCGCGGTCCTCGTCGTCGACGCGCTCCAGGTAGGCGGCGAAGGATGCCAGTCCAGTGAGTTCGGGTAAGCCGGACAGTCGCACCAGTTCGTTCGACCAGTCGACCTGACCGGTCGTCACGTCCCACTCCCAACTGCCCACCTTGGCCAACCGCTGCGCCTCAGACAGCTGCGCCTCGCGCAGCGCGAGTTGGGTGCCGAGGACGCTCTGGGTGCGCTCGGCCGCCTCCCGGCGGGAGCGCTCGATGGCAAACATGACCGAACGCCGCAGCGCATCCGCGCCGTGCTGGCCCTTGACCAGGTAATCGTTGGCGCCAGCCTGCACGGCCCGCAGCCCGATGGCGGTGCTGTCGATGCCCGTCAGCACCACGATCGGCACGTACGGGTCGACTGCCCTCAGGGCCAGGAGGGCATCCATCTCACGGGCGTCGGGCAACGTCAGATCCAAGAGCACACAGGCCACGCCGGGTTCTTGCAGGCGGGCAACCGCCTCAGCGGCGGTGGCGACGTGCTCTACCGGGCGGCGCGCGACTTCGTGCTCCGCGAGCTGCCGACGGACGAGGAAGGCATGGTCGACGTTGTCTTCGACCAGGAGCACGCAGCCCAGCGCGTCAACGGCGTCCACAAAGAGCCTCCTGGGCAGCGACCGGGTCTGGGCCACGACGGCATCGCCCGACGAGCGGACGACGCATGGGCTCAGCGTGCCGGATGACCGCACCGGGCACATGAGCCGAAGTGATCATTTCCGCCCCACTTGTCCACGTGTGGGAGAGGTGCGCGGATTTCACCGCGTCTGGCTAGTCCTCAAGGATCGGCTCGGGCAACGCGTCGAGTCGGGCGTGCGCGACGACCGCCTGGAGCGCGCGCAGCGCAGCCCCCGCGTGATTGCCCCAATGGTTGAGGTAGGTGAACTGCCACCACCACAGCGACTCGTCGGCCCGGCCGGCGTCGAAGTGCCGCAGGCCGTGCACGAGGTCGCCGGCAATCTCGGTGAGGTCGTCGGACAGCGCATACGGAACGAGCTCCTCCTCGGCGTACGGATCAAAGACCTCGACGTACTGGTCGACCGGGCCGAGTTCCTCGGCCAACCGCGCGCGCAGATCGTCGACATCGGGCGTAGGGGGCACCACTGGCTCGACATTGGAGTCCAAGATGATGTCGGTGAGCGCACCAAGTTGCGCGCCGGCGACGCAGATCCGCGCGACGTCGAGCAGCAGCAGGGCGACCGCCTGCGTGCCGGCCTCACCGGATGCCACCGCTTCGACGGTCTCGAGGAATGACCTGGCGTCCAACGCCACGTCCTGGGCGAGCTGGGTGTCAGACATCGACCTGCCTCCTGCCTTCGAACGCGCGACCGAGGGTGACCTCGTCGGCGTACTC
>JBKJLP010000152.1:0-2599 GCA_046596735.1 Mycobacteriales bacterium
CCTCCGGGACGCGCGAGCAGATGGAGAGCGACGTCGCCCGGCTGCACGCCCGCGGCCTCTGGGCGACCGTGCAGCAGGACTGAGATGCGCTTCAAGCGGACGCGCAAGGGCGTTGAGGCCAAACTCGAGCCGGTCGAGGCGACCGTCCTGGCGCAGTGCGCGCAGGAGTTGCTCGAGCTGCTCGGCGAGCCCGAGGCGGTCTCGGACGACCCGATCGCGGCGATGGTGGGACTGCCGTCCGGACCGGTCGAGACGCCCGACGACCCGGCCTTGGCGCGACTCCTTCCGGATGCCTACGGCGACGACGAGGCCGCGGCCAACGATTTTCGCCGTTACACCGAGGCAGACTTGCGCGCCGGCAAGCGGCTCGCCGCGACGGCCGCCCTAGAGCAGCTCGCGCCGCTTGTGGCCGCCGGCGGCAAACTCGCGCTGACCCGCGACCAGGCCGATGCCTGGCTGGGCTGGCTCAACGACATCCGCCTCGTGCTCGGCACCCGGCTTGAGGTGACCGAGGACATGGACGAGGTCGCTCCGGACGACCCGCGCGAACCCATCCTGCAGGTCTACGGCTGGCTCGGGTGGGTGCAGGAATCTCTCCTGTCCTGCCTTGAGCCGCGGTCGCTACCGTGATGGTGTGCTGACGCTTCCCCAGGCCATGGTTGACGCGATGATTGCCCACGCCCGCCGCGACCACCCCGACGAGGCCTGCGGGGTCATCGCGGGCAAGGATGGCTTCGCCACCAGGGTTTTCGAAATGGAGAATGCTGAGCGTTCGCCGACGTTTTATCGGTTCGACGCACAGGAGCAACTGAAGGTCTGGCGCGCGATGGACGACGCCGACGAGGTCCCGTTTGTCATCTATCACTCACACACCGCGACCGAGGCCTATCCCTCACGTACCGATGTGACGCTCGCCTCAGAGCCGGACGCGCATTACGTCCTCGTCAGCACCCGGTCAGAGACCGAGGTGGAGGTGCGTTCGTACCGGATCGTCGATGGGCAGGTTGACGAGGAACCGGTCTCCGTCAGCTAGGTGGAATGCGCACGTCATCTCGCCCTGTTGTTGGCTAGAGCACGCCCCGCACCCTTCCGATACGAGGAGAACCACCCCGCCATGGCCATCGAGGTCCGGATCCCCACGATCCTGCGTACGTACACCGACGGCCAGAAGGCGGTCGAGGGCTCCGGCGACACGCTCGCCGGTCTGCTCACCGACCTCGACGGCCGGCACCCCGGCTTGCGCGGCCGGCTCGTGACCGACGAGGGCAGCCTGCACCGTTTCGTCAACGTCTACGTCAACGACGAGGACGTCCGCTTCCTCGGCGCGCTCGACGCCCCGCTCAAGGATGGCGACAGCGTCACCGTGCTGCCTGCTGTCGCGGGTGGCGCGCGCTAGCTCATGCGCTACGACTCGTTGCTGGAGTCCGTCGGGCGCACGCCGCTCGTCGGCCTCCCGCGGCTGTCCCCGTCGCCTGACGTCAGGCTGTGGGCCAAGCTCGAGCAGAACAACCCGACCGGTTCGGTCAAGGACCGCGCTGCGCTTTACATGGTGGCGCAGGCCGAGAAGGAAGGCCTGCTGCGACCCGGCTGCACGGTGCTCGAGCCGACCAGTGGCAACACCGGCATCTCGCTCGCCATGGTCTGCCGGATGCGCGGCTACCGGTTGATCTGCGTCATGCCGGAAAACACCTCCATCGAGCGCCGTCAGCTGCTGACGATGTACGGCGCGGAGATCGTTGCCTCGCCGGCCGCTGGCGGTTCGAATCAGGCCGTCGCGATGGCCAAGCAACTGGCCGCGGAAAACCCTGACTGGGTCATGCTTTATCAGTACGGAAACCCAGCCAACGCGCTCGCGCACTACGAGACCACCGGTCCCGAGTTGGTCGAGGACCTACCGACGATCACCCACTTCATCGCGGGCCTGGGCACCACCGGAACGCTGATGGGCGCCGGCCGCTATCTACGCGAAACCGTCCCGGGCGTGCGGATCATCGCCGCCGAACCGCGCTACGGCGAGCTGGTCTATGGCCTGCGCAACATCGACGAGGGCTTCATCCCTGAGCTCTACGACGGCTCGGTGCTGACCTCGCGGTTCTCCGTCGGGCCGCGTGAGGCGCTGCGCCGCACCCGCCAGCTGGCAGAGGAGGAGGTCATCTTCGCCGGCATCTCCACCGGCGCGATCCTGCACGCCGCGATGGGTGAGGCGATGAAGTGCGTCAAGAACGGCGAGACCGCCGACATCGCTCTCATCGTTTGCGACGGCGGGTGGAAATACCTGTCCACCGGTGCCTACGCCGGGACGCTTGAAGAGGCCGAGGCTGCGCTCGAGGGCCAGCTCTGGGCGTGAGGGCTTAGCGCTTCTTGAACGGATCAGCGGCAGGCGCGGGCGCCAGGTTGGCGCGTGGGCATTCGCTGAGGGTGAGCCCCGCGACCGCCAGGGCCTCGTCGCACAGCGACTCGACGGTGAAGCCAGCAGCGACGCCGGCGGCGGTGATCTTCACTCGGAAGATCGTCACTGAGTAGGTCTCCCACAAGATGTTGAGCGTCCCCAGCAGTTCGGCGCTCCCGCGCATCCCGCCCGGCCCGTCGAAAGGCCCGC
>JBKJLP010000271.1:0-8915 GCA_046596735.1 Mycobacteriales bacterium
TGCGTTGAGGACCAGCGCCGAGACCTGCGCCGGCACCGCTCGTCGTCCCCACCAGGCCATGTCGTTGAGCCTAGGCGCGTCGCACGTCGTACGAGGTGGTCAGAGCCCGCCGATCCCGCGTTCGCGATGCGACCGAGCGGTCTGCTCCAGCGCGATCAACTCGGCGAAAAGCTTGCCGTAGAGCTCAGGCTCCTCGACCGGGTTGACCCGCTGCAGCCGGGGCTTCAGTGCGGCGACGCGTCGGGTGGCGGCGTGCTCCTGCACCCTGGCCAGCACCGCTCCGGCGTAGCGCTCGTCGGCCTCGGCGTCTGAGCGCAGCGACTCCACCGCGAGGTGGGTCACGAGTTGGCGTACCTGATCATCGGGGCTGTGCTCGAGCAGGGTCGCGACCCAAGCCTCGCCGCCAGTAGCCGCAGCCACTCCCCCGGCTGCGCGGACCACGGCATGGACGGCGCGGAGCCCCTCGTCCGTGAAGACGCTGTCGTCGAGGGTGTCGTAGACCGGCCCGACGATGACGGGCACCTGCACTGCGAGCTTGACCGCCTCGCGCTCCACTTGCAGCGCGGCAGCGTCAGCCGACGGCGCCTCCGGCCGGCGACGAGCGGGGGCACGATCGCCGGCCAGTTCGGAGACCCGTGCGGCCACCGGCTCTACGTCCATGCCTAACCAGCCCGCGAGCCGACGGGCGTATTCGGGGCGCAGCGCTCGGTCCTTGATCTGGGCAACGAGGGGCGCGGTGGTCTGCATCGCCTGCACCCGGCCCTCGACGGAATCGAGGTCGTACTTACTGAGGGTGGAACGGATCGCGAACTCGACCAGCGGAACGCGGGCGGCCACGACGTCGCGCACGGCAACGTCGCCCTTGGCCAGTCGCAGATCGCACGGGTCCATGCCGTCGGGGCTGATCGCGACGAACGTCTGCGCAACGAACTTCTGCTCATCACCGAACGCCTTGAGCGCGGCCTTCTGCCCGGCCTCGTCGCCGTCGAACGTGAAAATGACCTCGCCGCGGAACTCATCCTGGTCCATCAGCAAGCGGCGCAGCACCTGGATGTGCTCTGCGCCGAAGGCGGTGCCGCAGGTGGCGACCGCGGTCGGCACACCGGCGAGATGCATGGCCATAACGTCGGTGTAACCCTCGACGACGACGGCCTGACGGCGGCGGGCGATGTCCTTCTTCGCCATTCCCACGCCGTAGAGCACCGTCGACTTCTTGTAGATCGGCGTCTCGGGGCTGTTGAGATATTTGGGGCCGTTGTCGCTCTCGTGCAGGCGCCGCGCACCGAACCCGATGATGTCGCCGGTGATGTCGGAGATCGGCCACACCAGTCGGCCGCGGAACCTGTCGATCGGGCCGCGCTGACCTTCGGACACCAGGCCGCTGGTCACCAGCTCCTGATCGTTGAATCCTTTGCCCCGCAGGTGTTTGACCAGGTGGTCCCAGCCGTTGGGGGCGTAGCCGACGCCGAACTGCTCGGCTGCAGACTGGTCGAAGCCGCGCTCAGCCAGGAACGTGCGCCCGATCACGGCTTCCTCGGTGCCGAGGTGCTCGACGAAGTAGTCCGCGGCCAGCTTGTGGGCTTCCACGAGGCGGGTGCGTTGCCCGGTCTGGCGGCCGGTGCCGGCGCCGCCCTGCTCGTAGGTGATCTGTACGCCGTAGCGGCCAGCGAGCCGCTCGATGGCCTCAACGAACGTCAGGTGCTCGGTATTGCGGACGAAGCTGATGACGTCGCCGGACTCGCCGCAGCCAAAGCACATGTAAAAGCCGAGGGCCGGGTTGACGTTGAACGACGGCGACTTCTCGTCGTGGAAGGGGCACAGCCCCTTGAGGCGTCCGCCGCCGGCGTTCTTGAGCTGCACGCTCTCGCCGATGACGTCGGCGATCCCGGCGCGCTCGCGCACGGCGACGACATCTTCGTCGCGGATCCGGCCGGCCACGCAGGTCCCCTCGCTCTCCGGCGAAGGCCGGACTCGCGTCGGCGACTGGGGGAAGACCCGACGCAGCAAGTCTAGGGCTGCACCCGGGATTTCTGGATAGGGTCCGGCTCTACGGGGACGGAGGTGGCCAGCGGTGCCTGGGATGACGTACGGGCGACTGCGCCGCCTGGCCACGCCCGCGGTCTCGCTGCGCGCGGACCTCGTGCTGTGGCTGGCCGTCCTGCGCTGGGTGCGCGGTGCCTCTGTGTCCTCGACCCTGCTGCTTGTCGCCGTCGGGCTAGCGACCGTCGCGGCCTTCACCCTGACGGGGCCGACTGCGGAGCGCACCCGTGGGCCGTGGGTGCGCCGGTGGGTCGTGCAGGGACTGGTCGTCGCCGAAGCAGTGGTGCTCGCGGGGTTCCCGCACTCGCCCTACACCGCGCAGAGCCTGGTCGTGCTTGAACTCTGCCTCGTAGCGGTGGCACTCACGTCCCTGCCTTCGCTGCGTCGGCGGGCGTTGGTCCTGCGGGGCGAGGGAAAGCCCGCGGTATCCGCGTACGTGGCCGCAGGCGCGGCCAACCTGCCGCCCGAGGTTGCCCGCCTGGCGATCGCGGAGATCGCGGTCCTGGAGACGGCAGTGCGCTATGTCCTGCGAAGGCCCGTCGGGGTTCACTCTGGCGATGTCGTCTTGCCGTACGGGCGGTCTGCACGAACTTTGCTGTTCGCCTTCTCGCCAGCGGCGCTGGTCGAGCTCGTCGTGACGGACTACTTCCTTCGGTCGACGCCCTTGCGTTGGCCGCTTCTCGTTCTCGGCCTGCTATCGCTGCCCTACCTGCTCGGGTTCGTCGCGACCAGTTGGGTCCACCCGCATCTGCTGCGCACGGATCGGCTGATCGTGAGAAGCGGCGCTGCGTTCTCCGTGGAGATCCCGCTGGCGCTGCTGTCTGGGTGGTCCACAGGTTTTCGCATTGACGGCGGGCGCCTCCGGGTCACCGAGGGGTGCCTGAGCCTGCCGAGTAGCGGCCAGACAGACGTGCGGCTGTTCCTTAGCGAGCCCTTGCCGACTCCGCTCGGAGAGGTCAGCGTGATCGAGATCGCGATGGATGCAGGAGCGGTGATCCAGCTTCGCGAGGAACTCATTTCGCGTGGGCTATAACTCGAAAAATCCCTTTGTGGATAGGGGATTTTGTCGCTCCTTCGTGTTAGCATTCGAACATGAGTTCGACTCTTCCACTCCTCGATGCGGAGGTCGATGCGGTCGCGTCGATTCCGGTCCGGAGCCTTGGGGTCGAGCAGTTGCAGGACCTGATCCTGGCCGCATCACGTGAGTCCGCACGGTTGGCAGGTATTGCGTCGCGAGCAGTTGCCGAACTCCAAGCCCGTGGCGGCGGATCAGTCCCGACCAAGGACGGCGGGTCGTGTGCCCTGTCGGCGTGGCTGCGAGTCCACAATAACCTCAGCGCGGCCGCCGCGGGCAGTCAGATCCACACCGCCGTCGCGCTTCGGGAACTGCCACAGATCACCGAAGCGATCATCAACGGGACCGTGACGATCGAGCACGGCCGGGTCCTCGCACGGCTCGTCGGCAAGATCGACCCCGACCGGCTGGCCGCTAGTCAGCCCGCGCTGCTCGACGTCGCTAAGTACGCCGACCCCACCGCGCTCGGGCATTACGTCCGGCACCTGCTCGCGACCTGGTGCGAACCGGACCTCGTCGAAGACGAGGCCGCCGCTCAAGACCGGCGATTTCTTCAACTGACCAACGGTCACAACGGATCGTGGCGCGGCCGGTTCTCCCTCCCCGATGCGGCCATGGAAGGGTTCCTGTCTGCCCTGGAACCGCTGGCTCGCCGCGAAGGCCTCAGCGATGACCGGTCCGCCGGACAGCGCCGCGCCGACGCCCTCGTCGACATCTTCGGACTCGCCCTGACCCACGCGGATCTGCCCGATGCCAGTGGGAGCCGACCGCGCCTCACCTATGTCATCCCGGCCAACTGGGCCCTGGATCTCCCCGACCGGATCAGCACGTTCCGGATCGACCTCGACCGGCCCGCTGCTGAAGGCTGCGCCGCCGGAGCCTGGACCGGCCCCGCCACCCGCGCGCTCATCGCCACCCTCGCCTGCGACGCCACGGTCGAACACCTCACCGTCGACAGCACCGGCCGCATCATCAGCCTCGAAAGCTTCACCGACAAGCCCACCAAAGCCCAACGACGCGCCCTCGCCGCCAGAGACAGAGGCTGCGTCGCCCGGGGCTGCAGCCGACCCCCAGCGTTCTGCGACGCCCACCACCTGCGCGCCCTCGCCGACGGCGGCGAAACCACCTGCGACAACATGGTCCTGCTCTGCCGCAGACACCACACCGCCTGGCACCAAGGCCGCATCACCCTCACCGACCTCGCCGTCCCCTGGCTCACCATCCCGGTTCCTCGTCCGCCCCCACGGGAGTAGCTACCTCCTCCCACACGACGTCGTGCGTGGAATGCTCCCGACATGGAAGTCCTCAACTCAAACCCTGTTCTCGCGGTGCACGACGTGGTCCGATCCGCGGCCTGGTACCGAGACGTGCTCGGCTGCGAAACCCACGATCCTGATCCGGGTAACTGGACCTTCTGCCGCTCGGGTGCCATCGACTTCATGCTCGGACGCTGTCCGGAGGCGGTGCCGGCGTCAGAGCTCGGCGATCACAGCTATGTCGCCTATCTAAGGGTCGACGACGTGGATGCCTTCTACGAGCGCGCCATCACGGCCGGCGCAGAGGTCGCGAAGCCACCCATCGACCAGCCGTGGGGAATGCGCGAATTCGCCCTGCGATCTCCAGATGGCCACCGCTTCACGCTCGCGCAGCCGTCAGGCTCGCTGGAGCCGAACCAGCAACCCAGCGGCTGAGGCGTCGGTGAGGCCGGCGACCTGATCGACCACGACGCGCAGCCGGGCGCGGTCATCAGCCGCAACCTGCCAAGCCTCGGCGTACATCGGCTCCAACTCGTCAGCGCCGCGTTCCGTCAGCAGTGTGACAAGCGAGGCGACGGTCTCCCTCTCACGCTCCTGCACCGCGCGCACGCCTGGCCGATCCATGACGTACGTCGCAGTGACGGCCTTCAAGGCGGCGCACTCGATCCGGGCCTGCTCCGGCACCACGAGCTCAGCGTCGTAGCGACTCAGCGGTGCCGACCCGTAGCGCTCCCGCGTCTGCTTCTCCGCGAACCGGCAGAAGCGCCCGATGAGTGCCGTCGTGGCGCGGCGCAAGGCGATCTGTGAACTCGTGCTGCCGTCGTAGTGCTGTGGCCACCACGGCTGCGCTAACAGGTCGGTAAAGACCCCGGCGATCTCGTCGGTGCTAGCCGACGAATAGTTCTGCGACGCGACCTCGGCTACCCGCGACGCATCGCCAGCGAGCTCGCGCAGATCAACGAGGCCGGCAACGACGCCGTCCTCAAGGTCATGGACGGAGTACGCAACGTCGTCGGCCCAGTCCATCACGTGGGTCTCCAAGCTGCGTACGTCATCTGGCGATCCCTGGCGCAGCCAACCGAAGACGGGGAGATCCTCTTCGTAGACGCCGTACTTCGTCGTCCCCTCGCGCTTGGCCCAGGGGTATTTCGTCGCCGCGTCCAGCGTCGCCCGTGTCAGGTTGAGGCCAGCGCCAGGAACCTTGACTTCGAGCCGGGTGAGCAGCCGCAGAGACTGGGCGTTGCCCTCGAACCCACCACAGTCCTCGGCAGCGAGATCGAGTGCCGTCTCCCCGTTATGGCCGTACGGTGGGTGGCCAAGATCGTGGGCCAGGCAGGCCGCGTCGACGAGGTCGGCGTCGCAGCCCAGTGCCGCACCGAGCTCGCGGCCGATCTGCGCGCACTCGAGCGAGTGGGTCAGCCGGGTGCGCGGGATGTTGGCGCTGTCCGGCTCGACGACCTGCGTCTTGCCGGCCAGGCGGCGTAGGGCGCTGGAGTGCAGGACCCGCGCCCGGTCGCGCTGATACGACCCACGGCCGGACAACGAAGGGCTCTCGTCCACCCACCGCTGCTCGGCCTGCTCCTCGTAGGGCACCCAAGAACCCTAGGTCGACGGGTCAGATGGCACGGGGGCCGGCCTCGCTGCTGCGATGAAAGACCCGGTAATAGAGATAGGCCGCGGTCTCCCGTGCGATGTAGCGCGCCTCGACCCCGCGACTGCGTACGGCCGGACCGGCGCGGGTCGGAGACGTGACTGCGTCGATCCCCAGGTCGTGCGCCATCCGCCGCGACCGCAGCGAGTGCCACGGATCGGTCACCAGAACCGCGGTCTTCCACCCGCGCGCGGCGTACTCCGTCTTTAGAGCCTTCAGCGACTCGAGCGTGTTGCGCCCCTCGCCCACGGCCACGGTCGTCACGCCCCGGTCGGCGAGGAACTTCGCTCCTGCCGCCCCCTCGGTGGTGCGGTCCCCCGGTGCCTTGCCGCCCAGGACCACGACGCGAGGGGCAATGCCAGCATCGAACAGAGTCTTGGCGTGCAACAACCGCGCCCGAAAGATCGTGCTGGGCTTGCCGTCAAATTGCGATGCGCCCAGGACAACAATTGCGTCGCTCGGGCGCCTGTCGTCCTGCCGGGCCACCCACCACACCTGGCTGGCCGTCGCGACGAGCCCCACCACAACGACGAGGAGGAGCGCCGTCGCCAGTCGTCGGAAGAGCCGAAAACCCAGCAGCACTAGCGGGTGTCGCTGTCGGCGTTCGCGAGAGCTGCACGGCCAGCCTCGAGTCGAGCTACCGGAACGCGGTACGGCGAACAGGACACATAGTCGAGGCCGATCTCGTGGAAGAACTGCACGCTCGCCGGGTCTCCACCGTGCTCACCGCAGATCCCCAGGTGCAAGTTTGGGCGAGCCGCTCGGCCCTCTTCGGCGGCGATGCGGACCAGGCGGCCGACGCCTTCAGTGTCGAGCGACTCGAACGGGCTGATCCCGAAGATGCCCAACTCCAGGTAGCGACTGAAAAACGCCGCTTCGACGTCGTCGCGGCTAAACCCCCATCCCATCTGGGTCAGGTCGTTGGTACCGAAGCTGAAGAACTCCGCGGCCTCGGCGATCTGGCCGGCGGTCATCGCCGCGCGCGGCACCTCGATCATGGTGCCGATCAGTGCGCTGACGCCGACCTCACTGAGGATGCGCTCGGCCTCTTCTCTCACGACTTCGAGTTCCTGCACCGCCGCCACCAGCGGGACCATGATCTCCGGCTGCGGTGACAGGCCCTCATCCAGCAGAGTCTTGGCCGCCTCGGCGATCGCCCGCACCTGCAGGGCAAACAGACCGGGAATCACCAGTCCCAGTCGCACGCCGCGCAGGCCCAGCATCGGGTTCTGCTCGTGCAACCGACGTACGGCGTCGAGCAGCGTGCGCCGCTTGGCATCGATCTGCTTACCGCCGGCCTCCGCCACAGCGATCTCGATCGACAGCTCGGTCAGGTCAGGCAAAAACTCATGCAAGGGTGGGTCAATCAACCGGATCGTGACGGGCAGCCCGTCCATAGCACGCAGGATGCCGGTGAAGTCCGCACGCTGCAGTGGCAGCAGCGCAGCCAGCGCAGCGTGCTGTTCGTCCTCACCCTGGGCCAGGACGAGGTCCTCGACCAGCTGGCGACGATCGCCGAGGAACATGTGCTCGGTCCGGCACAGGCCGATCCCCTGCGCGCCGAAACGGCGGGCCCGTTGGGCATCCTCGGCGTTGTCGGCGTTAGCCCGCACCTTGAGCCGACGGACGTCGTCGGCATGTCCGGTCAGTCGGTGCACCGCCTGGACGAGGTCGTTGGACTCAGACTCGTCGAGCTCACCCTCGAAGTACTGCACCACCTCGCTCGGAGTGACAGGCACCTCACCCAGGTAGACCGCGCCACTGGTTCCATCGATCGAGAGCACGTCGCCTTCCCGGATCGCGGTGCCGTCCTTGAGCCGGATCTCGCGCGCGGTCAGGTCGATATCCAGCGACTCCGCGCCGCAGACACAGGTCTTTCCCATGCCGCGCGCGACGACGGCTGCGTGGCTCGTCTTGCCGCCGCGGCTGGTGAGGATGCCTTGCGCCGCGATCATGCCGACGAGGTCGTCCGGGGTGGTCTCCCGGCGGACCAGGATCACGGCCTCGCCGCTCGCCGCCCACTCGGCCGCGGTGACGCTGTCGAACACGGCACGACCCACCGCAGCACCCGGGCTCGCGTTCATGCCGGTCGCGATCTTCTTGGCGTCGCCGGTGTCGCCGAACGTCGGGAACATCAGCTGTGCCAGCTGCGCCCCCGTGACCCGGTCCAGCGCCTCGTCCTCAGTGATCAGACCCTCGTCGACCAATTGGGTCGCGATGCGGAAGGCGGCCCCGGCGGTGCGCTTACCGACCCTGGTCTGAAGCATCCATAGCTTGCCACGCTCGATCGTGAACTCGATGTCGCACAGATCGCGGTAATGCCGCTCCAGCGTCTCCATGATCTCCAGCAGCTGGTCGTACGACGCCTTGTCGATCTGCTCAAGGTCCTGCAACGGCAGGGTGTTACGGATGCCGGCGACGACGTCCTCGCCCTGAGCGTTTTCCAGGTAGTCGCCGTAGATACCCTGGGCCCCTGACCCAGGGTCGCGGGTGAAGGCGACGCCGGTGCCGCTGTCCATGCTCATGTTGCCGAACACCATCGAGCAGATGTTCACGGCCGTGCCAAGGTCCGCCGGGATGCGCTCCTGCCGCCGGTAGAGCTTGGCCCGGTCGCCGTTCCACGAGTCGAAGACCGCCTCCACGGCGAGGTCCAACTGCTCACGGGGCCTCTGCGGGAAAGCGCTACCGGTGCTCGACTCCACGATGGCCTTAAAGGCGTCGACGAGCGCGCGTAGGTCGTGCTCGTCGAGGTCGAGATCGTTGCTCAGGCCCTTGGCCTTCTTGGCGTCGTCCAAGGCATGCTCGAACACGTCGCCGTCGACGCCGAGCACCGTCCGGCCAAACATCTGGACGAGGCGTCGGTAGGAGTCCCACGCGAAGCGCGGGTTGCCGG
>JBKJLP010000360.1:0-3887 GCA_046596735.1 Mycobacteriales bacterium
AGCCTTACCTGTGCGATGTCTCCGATGAGCATGCTGTCGGCTTGTTGCGCGATCAGGTCGTGAGCGATCTCGGCCAGGTCGATGTCCTGATGAACAACGCCGGCATCGGCTCCACCACGGACGTGCTGGGCTGCTCCGTGCAGGAGTGGGAGCGCGTCTTCGCGGTCAACGTGCGCAGCGTTCTGCTGATGACTCAGGCGTTTCTGCCGGGGATGCTCGAACGCGGGGCCGGGGCCATCGTCAACACCGCGTCGGTCTTGGCGTTGATCGGCGCCAAGGACCGGGCCGCGTACTCCGCCTCGAAGGGCGCCGTCGTCGCCCTCACCCGCCAGATCGCGATTCAATATGCCGGTACGGGCGTGCGTTGCAACTGCATCTGCCCAGGAACAGTGGACTCGCCGTGGGTGGGTCGCCTCCTCGACCAGGCCGACGAGCCGGAGGCGGCTCGGGCGGCGCTCGTCGCCCGGCAGCCCCTTGGCCGACTGGGCAAGGCAGACGAGGTCGCCCGGGCTGCCCTTTACCTCGCCTCCGAGGACGCGGCCTTCGTGACGGGTTCGTCGCTGGTCATCGACGGCGGCTACAGCGCCGGCTAACAAGTCAGTCGACAACGACCGGATTGCTCAGCACACCGATGCCGGCGACCTCGATCTCCACGATGTCGCCGTGGCGAAGGAAGACCGGCGGCGTGCGGGCAAACCCGACGCCGACGGGGGTGCCGGTCGGGATGACGTCACCCGGCTCCAACGTCATGACCTGCGAGAGGCGACTGATCAGCTCGGCGACACCGAACACCATGTCAGCCGTGGTTCCGTCCTGCATGAGTTCGCCGTTGAGCCGGCAGCGCACGGCGAGGTTCTGCGGGTCCGGGATCTCGTCGGCAGTGACGATCCACGGCCCGAGCGGGCAAAAGGTGTCGAAGGATTTGCCGCGTGTCCACTGTCCGTCGGCGAACTGCACGTCGCGGGCGGAGACGTCGTTGCAGCAGGTGTAGCCCAGAACATGCGACAGCGCGTCGGCCGGGGAGACATGGCTAGCGCGGCGCCCGATGACGATGGCTAGCTCGGCCTCGTAGTCGACCTCGTGAGCGTCGCGAGCCGACCACCGAATCGCCTCGTCGGGTCCGACGATGCTGTTGGGCGTCTTGGCGAAAACCAGCGGCGAGGTAGGCAGCGCGGCCCCGGACTCGCGGGCGTGGTCGCGGTAGTTCAGTCCGATGGCGAGGACCTTCTGCGGTGCCCGCACCGGCGAGAGAAGTCGGTAGGACCCGGCCGACAAACGGTCGCCCACCGACGAGGCCGTGCGAGGGTCTTGGCCGCTGGCCAGCAGACCGCGGAGGGCGTCGACACCAGGCGCCCTGTCCTCGACGGCAATCGGGTCCGCGGAGTCGTCGTCGTCGAGTCGGGCGAGGAACACGGCCCGGTCGATGCGTACGCGGGCCAGCCGCACATTTCCCCCTGGAGCAGCAACAAAAGTGACCCTGCTGAGACTAGGTGTGAGACAGGTTCCGAGGTTGTCCTTGGTCGCTGAAGACGGCTCCTGAGTTCATCAGTCCGAGCGGGTCCAGCGCTGCCTTCACGTCCCGCGAGACGGCGAGGGCCACGGGTTCCAACTCCCGCGTCAGCCAGTCGGTCTTGAGCCGTCCGACGCCGTGCTCGCCGGTGATGGTGCCGCCGAGCGCGAGGGCCGCTGCCAGCACGCCGTCGAAGGCTTCCTGGGCCGCCGCCCGCTGACCCGCGTCGCCGCGGTCGTAGACGATGGACGGGTGCAGGTTGCCGTCACCCGCATGACCGAAAGTGCCGATCAGAAGCCCGGTGCGGGCCGCGACCAGCTCAATCTCGCCGATCAGCGCGGGCAGCGCAGAGCGAGGCACGGCGACGTCGTCCAGCAGCACCGTCCCGAGCCGCTGCAGGGCAGGCAGCGCCAGCCGCCGGGCCTGGAGCAGCGACTCAGCCTCCGCTGGGTCAGCCGTCGCGTGTACCTCGGCAGCGCCGTTGTCACGACAGATCGCCTCGACAAGCGCGTGCTCGGCCGCGACTTCGGTCTGCACGACGAGGACCGCGGCTGCCTCGGTGTCGAGTCCCATCCGGCTGTGCGCTTCGACGGCCCGGATGGTCGTACGGTCCATGATTTCCAGTAACGAAAGGCTGAGGCCGGAGCGCAGCAGGGCGAGCACTGCCTCGCCGGCGGAGAGCAAGGTCGGGAAGACCGCGACCGCGGTGGCTGGGTAAGGACGGCGGGGCCGGAGCCGCAGGGTTGCGGACGTGACGATGCCGAGCGTGCCCTCCGAACCCACGATCAGCCGCGTCAGGTCGTAGCCCGCGACGCCCTTTGCGGTCCGCCGACCGGTTCGCAGGACGCGACCGTCAGCAAGTACGACCTGCAGGCCCAAGACGTAGTCGGACGTTGTGCCGTAGCGCACGCAACAGAGTCCGCCGGCGTCGGTGGCGATGTTTCCGCCGAGGGTGGAGGTGCGCCAGCTGGAGGGATCTGGCGGGTACCAAAGGCCCACCGCTGCGGCCGCATCATCGAGGTCCCCGGTGATGACCCCCGGCTGGACGACGGCGTACTGGTTGTCGGTGTCGATCTCGACGATCCGGTTCATCCGCGTCGTGCAGACGACGAGGCAGCCGTCGACCGCGGCAGCTCCGCCGGACAATCCGGTGCCGGCACCACGGGGCACCACGGCGACGCCCAGGGAGTGCGCGACTTGAAGGGCCGCCACCACCTCATCCGTCGTCTCCGGAAGCACTACCGCGGCCGGAAAGCCACCGACCACCTGCAGCGCCTCGTCGTTGCGGTAGGCGGCCGTGAGGTCTGGATCGTCCAGGACGGCGTGCGCAGGCAGCGCGGCGCGCAGGGCGTCGGCCAGGCGGCGTCGCTCGACCTCGCTGCTCGGCATGGGCGCACCGTAGCCGGACGCCAACGACGTACAGGCTCGGTTCACCTCATGGCGGCAGACTGAGTGGGTGGTCCCCTTGAGTGCGCTCGCTGTCGACGCACGTGATGTGTCCAAACGCTACGGCGCTCTCACTGCCGTGGACGCCTTGACGTTGCAGGTGGAGCAGGGGGAGGTCTACGGATTGCTCGGTCCCAATGGGGCCGGCAAGACGACGTTCCTCCGCATGCTCTTCGGCTTGATCCGCCCGGACGCGGGCGACCTGACGGTCCTGGGCCGAAGCTGGCCGGTCGACGGAACACGGACCCTGGACGGCGTCGCGGGGTTCATCGAGAGCCCGAAGTTCTACCCCTACCTGACCGGGCTGCAGAACCTTCGGCTGTTGGCGAGTCTGGACGGTCAGGGCTCCGTCGAGCGGATTGCCGAGGCAGTCGACGTCGTTGACCTCACCGGCCGGGAGCGAGACAAGGTGGGCGGCTACAGCTTCGGCATGCGCCAGCGGCTTGGGGTGGCGGCCTCTCTGCTTCGCGCGCCTCGACTGCTGGTGCTGGATGAGCCGGCCAACGGCTTGGATCCAGCCGGCATCCGGGACATGCGGGCCTTGGTCAAGCGACTCGCGGCCAGTGGGCTGACTGTCCTGCTGAGCAGCCACAACATGGATGAGGTCGAAGAAATCTGCGACAACGTGACGATCATGCGTACCGGCCAGGTGGCGTATCACGGCACCATCGACGCCCTGCGCGATCAGGCCCCCGCTGCCGCGCACCGGCTGACCACCGACGACGATGAGCGAGCACTGGCGTGCGCGGCGTACGTCGAGGGTCTGCACGTGGAGCGGCAGGACGGAGCGCTCGCCGTCCGCGGCACACAGGCACAGGTCGACGCGTACGTCCGGGTT
The DNA here is from genome assembly GCA_046596735.1 of Mycobacteriales bacterium. Lineage (GTDB taxonomy): Bacteria > Actinomycetota > Actinomycetes > Mycobacteriales > SCTD01 > RYN-124. Next base: position 3,795 of record JBKJLP010000360.1, read on the forward strand.
TTGTTCGGCAACGACGTGGTTCCCCGCAGCCTGACCCTCGAGGAGACCCCGCTGGAAGCGCTGTTCTTCTTGCTCACCGAGACGGCTCCGGGT
>JBKJLP010000369.1:0-2887 GCA_046596735.1 Mycobacteriales bacterium
CTTGACGTGGACGTCGAGGGTCTTGGTGTCACCGACGTAGTCGGCACCCCAGACCCCGTCGATCAACTGCGACCTGGTGAGCACCCGGCCGGCGTTGCGCAGCAGCAGCTCCAACAAGTCGAACTCCTTCAAGGGCAGTTGTACGGGCACGCCGCCGGCGGTGACGAGGTGACGGTCGACGTCCATGCGTACCGGACCGGCCTCCAGGATGCCGGTCTCGGCGCTGTCGGCCTCCACTCCGCGGCGCAGGACGGCGCGCACCCGGGCCACCAACTCGCGGTGGCTGAACGGCTTGGTGACGTAATCGTCGGCGCCGAGCTCAAGCCCGACGACCTTGTCGATCTCGCCGTCCCGCGCGGTCAGCATGATGATCGGTACGGCCGAATTCGCCCGTAGTGCGCGGCAGACCTCCGTGCCCGACAGGCCGGGAAGCATGACGTCGAGCAGGACCAGATCGGCTCCCGTCCGGGCGAATTCCTCCAGCGCGGCTGGACCGTCGCCAGCGACGGTGACCTCGAACCCCTCGCGCTTGAGCATGTAGGCCAGCGGCTCGGAGATCGATATCTCGTCCTCGACGACCAGCAGCCTGGTCATGCGGCGCCCTGCCCGGTGAGCGGCAGGCGGAGCGTGAACGTCGCTCCCTGTCCCTCGACACTGGTCACGTGGACCGTCCCTCCGTGGTTGGTGCAGATGTGCTTGACGATCGCGAGGCCAAGGCCGGTGCCGCCGGTCGCGCGTGAGCGGGCCGGGTCGCTCCGGTAGAAGCGCTCGAAGACCCGTTCCAGGTCCTTCTCGGGGATCCCGATGCCCTCGTCCGTCACGCTGATCTCGACCGCGCCGCGGCCGGCCCGGGTGGTGACGGTCACCGTCGTACGAGGGCCGCTGTAGTTGACGGCGTTGTCGAGCAGGTTGACCAACGCGGTGACCAGTTGCTGCTCATCGCCCATGAGGGCGAGGCCGTAGTCGCCGGCGCGGGTGAGGGCGATGCCGCTCGCCTGGGCGCTGGTGCGGGTGCGGTCCAGCGACTCCGCCACGACCAGGTCGACGTCGACGACGGCCGGGTCCGCCATCGGCTCCGCGCCCTGGAGGCGGGAGAGGTCGATGAGTTCCTGCACGAGGCGCCCCAACCGCTGCGCTTCGACGTGGGCGCGGGCGGCGAACCGGCGTACGGCCGGGGGGTCGTCGCTGGCGTCCTGCAGGGCTTCGGTGAGCAGGCTCATGGCGCCGACCGGGGTCTTGAGCTCGTGTGAGACGTTGGCGACGAAATCACGTCGTACGTCTTCCAGCCGCCGGCTGTCGGACACGTCTTCGAGGAGGACGGCGACGGTGCCGCCGCTCACCGGGGCCACGCGGGCGCGGTAGACCGCCAACGTGCGACCGGGCCGGAAGAGCGGACCGTGCAGATCGGCCTCCTGGGCCTGCTGGGTCCGGCGCGCCTCGGTGATCAGCAGGCGGAGTTCGGGCAGCGCCGCCAGCACGCCGTCCTGGGTGAGCCCCAGCGCGTGCGCTGCGCGGTTGTCGAGCAGCACCTCGTCGCCGGCTCCGACGACCAAGACAGCGACGGGCAGCGCCTTGAGCACGGCGTGGGCACCGGGGACACGTGGGCCGGCGGCGCTGCGCCGCGGCGTCCACCAGTGGGTGACGAGCGCGCCCATGACGAGACCGGCCAGGAGGCCGACCCCGAGCCAGGCTGCAGCCGCGAGCGTCACGGGGCAAGGGTAGGCGCGAGCCTGCGCCAGGAAGGTTGTCGCCGGGTCCTGTTGTCCGACCGTTCACGCGGCGTTCTCGTCTCGGTCGCCTGCCGGCTCGTACGCCGCTAGACGGACCGGGGATAGTCACGGTGAACACGCGACACGGGACGAGGGGCGGGAACGTGCGGGACAGCTACCACGAGCAACTCGATGCGATCGGCGATGGGCTGGTCGAGATGAGCCGGCTGGCCGGGTCCGCGGTCAACCGGGCGACGACGGCGTTGCTGGACGCCGACCTCGAGCTGGCGCAGAAGGTCATCGACGGTGATGCGGTCGTCAACAGCCTGTACCGCTCCATCGAGGCGCAGGCGTTCGACTTGATGGCGCGCCAGCAGCCGGTTGCCGGGGACCTGCGGGTGCTCGTGACGAGCCTGCGCATGGTGGTCGATCTGGAGCGCACCGGGGACTACGCCGTGCACCTGGCGAAGATCGCGCGGCGGCGCTATCCGGCGTCGGCAGTCCCACCGGAGGTGCGCTCGATCGTGCTGGAGATGGGGCAGACCGCGCAGCGGATCGCGGTGAAGGCCGGGTCGGTGATCGCCAGCCGCGACCTCGACCTGGCGGCCGAGCTGCTGCGCGACGACGACACGATGGACGCGCTGCACAACAAGCTGTTCACCTTGATGCTGTCGAGCAATTGGCAGTACGGCACGGAAGCCGCTATCGACGTGACGCTGGCGGGTCGCTACTACGAGCGGCTGGCCGACCACGCGGTGGCGGTGGCGCGGCGGGTGGTCTACCTGGTGACCGGCGAGTTCGTCGACGAGGACACCCTCGGCGAGTAGCTGCGGCTGCGGCTGCGGACGGGGTCGCTCCGGCGCTGCGCCTTCGGCGCTTGAGGCGCCTTCCGCGATCCCCGCCCTTCGCCGCTGGGAGGGCTTTGGACGGGGTCGCTCCGGCGCTGCGCCTTCGGCGCTTGAGGCGCCTTCCGCGATCCCCGCCCTTCGCCGCCCAACCGGAGAGCGCGGCTGGGCGGGCGTCTCATCTGTCCCAGGGGTCACGGCGCGCCGAGGGGCTGGTCAGGTGGCCTCCTGCTCGGTAGACTTGCGGTCTTCCCGCGTCCCCCACGGAACCGGATCACCTTGCGTCACGCTGCCGAGACCGACCGCACTGGCCTGCCCCGGTCGACCCGCTTT
>JBKJLP010000387.1:0-5089 GCA_046596735.1 Mycobacteriales bacterium
CGAACGTCACACCGGCCACGCTCGGGACTCCGACGACCCCGCATCCAGCGGCCATCCCACTTGCCACGCCTGCCGGTGAATCCTCCAAGACGACGCAGCGGTCCGGATCGACCTGCAGTCGCTCGCAGGCCGCCAGGTAGGGCTCGGGATCGGACTTGCCGCGTACGACCTCATCCCCGGCGATGGTCACGCGGAAGGGCCCGACCCCGTGCGCCAGGACGGCGTCGACCAGCACGCGGTAGGACGACGACACCAACGCGACCGGAATCTCGGCCGTCGCCAGCGCGGCGAGGAGCTCTGCGGCACCGGGCTGAACCCGAATCTCGCCGGCGAAGAGCTCGACCATGCGGGCAAGCAGCCAAGACGAGGCGCGGTCGACCTCCTCCGCGGTGTCCGGAACGTCGTACCAGCGAAGGATCGTCGGCACGGCCACTTCGAGCCGGGTCCCGACGATCTGCGCCTTCAACGCGTCGGACCAGGTGCCGCCCAGTCGAGCGGCCAACTCGACCTCGGCGATCGTCCACGTCGGTTCGGTGTCGACCAGCAGACCATCCATGTCCCACAGCACGGCTTGCAGGACAGGCCGTCCCCGCCGACGACGCACCTCGGCGATCACGGTGGGGTGAGCGCGCGACCCACGTCCTGTGCGGTCAGGACTCCGAGCGCCCCGGTCTGGGCGTCACGTACGACGTAGTCCGCCGCGGGCGTCGCGCGCAGGGCGTCCAGCAGCGCTTCCCCGGTGAGGTCCGCGTCGAGCACCAGGCCGGGCTCAAGTCGGCGTCCCAGCGTCCCGACCGTGACCCACGGCCGTCGCTGCTCCGGAGTGGCGATGACCGCAGCCTCCGAAACAACCGCCTCAAGTCGGTTGGCCGAGTCGACCACGACGAGGCCACGTAGGCCCGCCTCGTTGGCTCGCCGGACTGCCTCGGCCAGGGGTAGGTCAGCGGACACGCTGAGCGCCGGTCGGGCCAAGGCCCGCGCGCTGACGTACGGCAGCCGGCTTACCGCCTTGGCCCGCTTCAGCGCCGTGGTCGCCAGTCCGTAGACGTAGCCGCCCAGCAGCGCGGCGAAGATGATGCTCGTGGGTCCCGTGTCGCCGTAGCCCGTGAGCGGGAGCACGACGAGCAAGACGACGGGCAGGACGACGATCCCGACGACACGACCCGACCAGGCCGCGACGATGGTCGCCCGGTCGCCGTCGCCGGTGAGCCGCCAGACGATCGCTCGGAGCACCCGTCCGCCGTCCAAGGGCAGCCCGGGAAGGAGGTTGATGGCACCGATCAGGCCGTTGGTAAGCGCCAGGTTGAGCGCGACCCGCCCACTGACCGAGCCATCGTCGAACAGCGGCAAGATACCCACGCCGATGCCGGCCAGCAGCAGGGACACCATCGGGCCGGCGACCGCGACGGCGTACTCCCGGGCGGGGGTCTGCGGCGGTCGCACGATCTCGGTGAAACCGGCGAGGAACGTGATCGTGATGCTGCGCACCGGCAGGGCGAAGGCCCGCGCGACGACGCAGTGCCCGAGTTCGTGCAGGAGGACCGAGAGGCCGAGCAGCACGGCGAACGACGCCGTCACCGTGTAGGCCTGCGCGGCGCCCAGGCTCACGACCAGGGGCGGGGAGAGCACGACCACGAGGAGCCCCGCGAGCAGGAACCACGAGGGCATCAGGAAGACCGGCACGCCCAGCACATGGCCCAGACGGAGCCCACCGGGCCGCGCTGGTGCCGACCCGCCTTGGCTCATCGCTCCCAGGCTACGGCGCGGCCAGGTCCGGCGCCGGCTCGAGGGGCACCTGAGCGGACCAGGCGACGTGATCGCCGACGGCTTCGGTGTAGCGCAGGGTTACGCGAGCCTCGGTAGCCAGGCGGCCAGCAGCGTCGCTGTCCGGTGCGAAGGCCACGAGTCGGCCACCGGGCCGTACGCGGGAACGCGCCATCACCAGGGCGTCCGCGTCCCCGACGACCGCCACGGCGGCGCTGCCAGGACCAGCCACGACCAGGTCGAGCAGCGGCTGGCCGCAGCCAGCCGCCAGCGCCGCTTGGGCGATCCGGCCCAGGCCCACCGCGAGGACCCGGTCGCCCCAGCGCACGCCGGCCAAGGCAGCCAGCACCGCGGCCACCTCGCCCTCGCTCGGCACGCCCATCGTCTCCCCACCCGCCAGCTGCATCTGCCACGATCTCCACGCCGCCGCGTTCTGTGGACGCAGCGCTCTGATACGACAGCACAGTCTTGGAGGTCTGCGTGCGCTGGTGCTCGTTCACGACGGTGCAGGAGGGTCCCGGCCGGCTCGGTCTGGTGGCTGCCGACGATGGGCGGGTACTCGACATGGGCGCCTGGGCCCGGTCGCGTGAGGCGGAGGTGCCCGCTGACCTGGTGGACCTGGTGGAGGCGACCCCCTCGCTCCAGGAGCGGGTGAGCGACCTGGCCCGATCGGCCTCGCCGGACAGCCCCGGCTGGATTCGGGGCGAGGACGTGCGGTTCCTCGCCCCGCTGCGTGCGCCCAACTCCTTGCGGGACTTTCTCGCTTTCCGCGACCATGTGGAGCGCGGCGCGGCCCGCCGCGGCTCCCCCGTGCCACCGGCGTGGGACACGATCCCGGTCTTTTACAAGGGCAACCGGCGATCGATTATCGGCCCCGAGGACGAGGCCCCCTGGCCGTCCTACACGGACAAACTCGATTACGAGTGCGAGGTTGCAGCCGTGATCGGACGTCGCGGTCGGGACGTCGCAGCGTCGGAGGCAGGCCCGTACGTCTTCGGCTACACGGTGATGAACGACTGGTCGGCGCGTGACGTGCAAAAGGACGAGATGTCGTGCTGGCTCGGTCCGGCCAAGGCCAAGGACTTCGCCACGACCCTCGGCCCTTGGCTGGTGACGCCGGACGAGTGGTCGCCCGAGGACGAGCACGCCATGACCGTGTCCGTTGACGGCGAGGTGTGGTCGAACGGCACCACCACGGGTCGGCGTTGGACGTTTGCCGAGATGCTCGCGTGGACGTCGCGTGACGAGGATCTGTGGCCGACCGACGTGCTGGGTTCGGGCACCTTCGGCGGTGGCTGCGGCCTGGACCTCGACCGCTGGCTCGCTCCTGGTGCGATCGTGACCCTGTCGGTGGAAGGGCTCGGATCGCTGACCAACCGGGTCGGCGAGAAGGCGACCGGTGTGCACCGTCCCGGCGCGGATGCCTGAAACGGTCGTACCCCGGTCGTACGGTTCGTGACATGACCGTCGACCTCGCTCTCCCGGTGGTGGGCTCGCTGTCGCCCTCGCGGGCCGGCGACTTCATGACCTGCCCGCTGCTGTTCCGCTTCCGCACCATTGACCGGCTACCCCAGCCACCGTCGTCGGCGGCAACCCGCGGGACGGTCGTTCACTCGGTGCTCGAGCGGCTGTTCGAGCTCGACCCCGAGCAGCGCACCCCGGATCAGGCCAAGGCGCTGCTGCGGCCCGAGTGGGACGCCCTCGTCGAGGCCGAGCCTGAGGTTGCCACGCTTTTCGCCGACGAAGCCGAGCTTTCCGCCTGGCTGGTCAGCGCCGAGGAACTGCTCACCGGCTACTTCACGTTGGAAGACCCCCGGCGGGTGCTCGTCGCTGAGCGGGAGCAGTTCGTCGAAGTCGTCCTGCCCGGGGGTCTGCGCCTGCGTGGCATCGTCGACCGCCTCGACGAGGCCCCCGGAGGCGCACTCAGAGTCGTCGACTACAAAACCGGGCGCTCGCCGGGCGAGGCGTTTGAAGGCAAGGCGCTGTTCCAGATGAAGTTTTACGCGTTAGTGCTGTGGCGCACCCGCGGCGCGATCCCGGCGCTGCTGCAGTTGATGTATCTCGGTGACCGCGAGATCCTGCGCTACTCCCCCGACGAAGCCGACCTGCTCGCCGTGGAGCGAAAACTGCTCGCGCTGTGGGAGGCCATCGACAAGGCCACTCAGCTCCAGGAGTTCCCGCCGCGCAAGAGCAAGCTGTGCGGCTGGTGCGACCATCAGGCCCTGTGCCCCGAGTTCGGTGGCACGCCTCCGCCGTGGCCCTCGGTCGTCCCCGGCCCGGACGACCTGCTGCCCCACCAACTCAAGCACCTGCCCAGCAGCTGACGGCAGGTCGTTCGCCGCCCGGGCCACGCGGCTGCAAGGCTGTTGCGGTGACGACACCCCTCCCTGCCACATCAGCGGCCGCGCGCGCCGAATCGCTCACCAAGTCCTACGGCTCCGGCGACACCGCGGTCACGGCACTCGACGACGTCACGGTGAGCTTCGCCAGCGGCGAATTCTCGGCGATCATGGGTCCGTCGGGGTCCGGCAAATCGACCCTGATGCACGTCATGGCGGGGCTGGACGGCGCCACCAGCGGCCGGGTGTGGGTCGGCGACACCGAGCTGTCGACGCTGAAAGACAAGGGGCTCACCGCGCTGCGGCGCGACTCGGTGGGCTTCGTGTTCCAGCAGTTCAACCTGCTCCCCACCCTGACCGCGGCGGAGAACATCACCCTCCCTCTGGCGATCGCCGGACGTAAGGCTGACCCGGAGTGGCTGGCCGAGGTCGTCGCGGCCGTGGGCCTCGGTGACCGCCTGGGGCATCGACCGGCTGAGCTGTCTGGAGGCCAGCAGCAGCGTGTCGCCTGCGCACGGGCTTTGGTGTCCAAGCCCGCGGTGATCTTTGCGGACGAGCCGACCGGCAATCTCGACTCGAAGGCCGGCGCCGAGGTCCTCGGCTTCCTGCGCAGGTCGGTGCGCGAGCTGGGCCAAACCGTGGTCATGGTGACGCACGATCCGGTCGCAGCTTCGTACGCCGATCGAGTGGTCTTCCTCGCCGACGGCCGGCTCGTCGGAGAGCTCCGCGAGCCCACCCCGGACGCGGTGCTCGACCAGATCAAGGTGCTCGAGTCGCCCAAGCTGCCTGGCGCCTGACGTGCTGCGCGCCACGTTCCGCTCGCTTCTCGCCCGCAAACTCCGGCTCCTGCTGTCCGCCACCGCGGTGGTTCTGGGCGTGTCCTTCGTCAGTGGAGCGCTGATCCTGACCGACACGCTGGGCCGAGTCTTCGACGACCTCTTCACCAGCGTCAACGAGAGGACAGCGGTCGTCGTGCGGGGGGTGGA
>JBKJLP010000404.1:0-2609 GCA_046596735.1 Mycobacteriales bacterium
CGTGGATCGGCCGCGCAACCTGGCCAAGAGCGTCACGGTCGAGTGAGCCGGTGATCGTCGGCGTGGGCATCGACGTGGTCGACGTGGCCCGGATGGACCGGGCATTGACCCGCACCCCTTCCCTGGCGCAACGGTTATTTACTGACGGCGAGCGGGACCGGCCGGTCGCTTCGCTGGCCGCACGGTTCGCCGCGAAGGAGGCTGCGGTCAAGGCGCTGGGCGGCGGTGCCGGTCGATGGCGAGACGCCGAGATTGTGACGGCCGAGGACGGCAGCCCCTCGCTGCTCCTGCACGGCGCGATGGCACAACGCGCAGACGCTCGCGGCGTCGCTGGATGGCACGTCTCGCTGTCGCACGACGCGGGCATCGCGACCGCGGTGGTGGTGGCCGAGTCGTGATCAGAGCCCACAGCGTGGCGCAGGTGCGTGCGGCCGAGGATGCGCTGATGGCGACCCTGCCGGCCGGGGCGCTGATGCAGCGCGCCGCTGCGGGCCTGGCGACGGCATGCGCCGGTCGGATGGGGTTGGTCTACGGCTCGCGGGTCGCGCTGTTGGTCGGTTCCGGCAATAACGGCGCCGATGCGCTGTGGGCTGGCGCGCGCCTCGCCGGCCGGGGTGCAGCCGTCAGCGCGGTGCTCATCGGCGACGCGGTGCCCGACGCGCTCGCTGCGCTGCTGCGCGCTGGCGGGCGAGTCACCGACCCGCAGACCGCACTGGCCGATGCGGACCTCGTTGTCGACGGGATGGTCGGAATCGGCGGCCGAGGTCCGCTGCGCGACAACGCCGCAGCCCTTGCAGCGCAGGGTGATTCGGTCGTGGCGGTCGACGTGCCGAGCGGGGTCGACGCCGACACCGGTGCCGTCCAGGGTGTTGCCGTACGCGCCGGCCTCACGGTCACCTTCGGCACCAGCAAACCCGGCCTGCACGTCGGCGAGGGCCGCCGCCACGCTGGCACGGTGCACGTGGTCGACATCGGGCTGCGGCCGCACCTCGGCGAGCCCGTCGTTGAGGTGCTCGAGGACGACGACGTCGACCGCCTGCTGCCCGAAACCGCCGCGGGCAGCGACAAATACTCCCGAGGGGTGTTGGGCATCGCCGCTGGATCACCGCAGTACGGCGGGGCGGCGGTCCTCGCCTGCGGCGCGGCGCTGCGGGCCGGCGCCGGCATGATCCGCTTCGCGGGTGCCGAACTGCCGGCTGATCTCGTCCGCCAGCGGTGGCCGGAGATCGTCGTGACGACGGTCAAGCCCGGCGATGGGCGAGCCGTGATCGACGCCGGACGCGTCCAGGCCTGGGTCGTCGGCCCGGGGCTGGGCACCGACGACGGCGCAGCGGCTGTGGTGCAGGCGATCCTGTCCCAGGACCTGCCCGTGCTGGTCGACGCGGACGCGCTCACGATCTGTGCTCAGCACCCGCAGTGGCTGCGCGACCGAACCGCCCCCACCCTGCTCACCCCACACGACGGGGAGTACGCCCGATTCGGACACGACGTCGGCGAGGACCGCAGCGCAGCGGCGCGACGGCTCGCCGCCGACCTCGGGGTCACCGTGCTACTCAAGGGCGACGCCACGGTGATCACGGACGGCGAAGGTCCCGCGCGGGTCAATGCCACGGGCTCGCCGGTGCTCGCCACGGCGGGCAGCGGCGATGTGCTGTCCGGCGCGGTTGGTGCCCTGCTGGCGCAGGGACTGGGCACCGTGGACGCCGGCTCGGTGGGCGCGCATCTGCACGGCCGCAGCGGCGTGCTGTCCGCGGACGGCAGGTCCACCAGCGCGCTGCTGGTTCTGCAGGCGTGGCCGCGCGCTGTGACGTCCCTCCGCCTGGGACACTGACGGCATGCGAGTCCGGCGATGAGGTCCCAGGCGCGGGTCGACCTGTCGGCCGTGCGCGACAACGTGGCGCTGCTGCGGGAGCGGTCTGGTGACGCTGACGTGATGGCCGTGGTCAAGGCCGACGGCTACGGGCACGGGATGGTGCCATGTGCGCGCGCCAGCCTGGCTGGCGGAGCGACCTGGCTCGGCGTCGCGTTCCTGGACGAGGCGCTCGCGCTGCGGGCCGCTGGCATCACCGCGCCCGTGCTGGCCTGGCTCTGGACACCCGGCGAGGACCTGGCGGGAGCCGTGGCCGCGGGGGTCGACGTGGGGGTTGCTTCGACGGACCAACTGGCTGCCGCGCAGGCCGCCGCGGAGCGCGTGGGAGTGGCCGCGCGCGTGCAGCTCAAGGTCGACACCGGCCTGAGCCGCAACGGTGCCCCGTACGACGCGTGGCCCGACCTGTGCACGGCCGCGGCCAAGGCCGAAGCGGGTGGGACGCTGCGCGTCACCGGGTTGTGGAGCCACTTCGCGTTCGCCGACGGCGGCGCCGACCACCCGACCAACGCCGCGCAGGCGGTCCTGTTCGCCGAGGCGCTGCAGGTTGCCGACCGGGCTGGCCTGCGGCCCGAGGTCCGCCACCTGGCCAACTCGGCCGCGACCCTCACCGCGCCGGCCACCCACTACGACCTCGTACGCCCGGGGCTCGCGGTCTACGGCTTGTCGCCGGTGCCGGACCTCGGCGCCCCTGCCGACTTCGGGCTGCGCCCGGCCATGACGCTGACCAGCACGGTCGTGC
>JBKJLP010000015.1:0-4725 GCA_046596735.1 Mycobacteriales bacterium
AACACCGTCGACGAGAGCTTCACCATCGAGACGCAGTCCGGCGGCCTGGTCGTCGGCACAGCCCAGACCCCGACCACCGACAACAAGGTCACCACGCTGACGGTTGTCGGCGAGGCCCGACCCACCGACAAGCCGCGTGACATCCCCAAGGAGCAGAGGCCTTGACCGAGAAGGCCCTGATGGACAAGGCCCCTACCGAGACCGCGGCAGAGCCCGAGGTTCTCGCCGCTCCGTTGGCGGCCACGGACGCCGACCGGATCGCCGGCCTTCCCAAGCCGCTGGTCTATGGCGTCGGCGCAGTGGCGCTGACGTTCTTTATCACCCAGGTCGTCATCCCCAACAAGTCGGGCGGCCGCGGTGTCCCGCTGGCCATCGACTTCCAGGGACTCATCCAGGGCGTGATCGCGGCGGTGCTGGCGTGCGGCCTGGTCCTGCTCTTCCGCACCAGTCGCATCATCAACTTCGGTGCGCTGTCGTTCGGCATCCCCGGCGGACTCCTCGCCTTTCAGTTCATCCGTTTCACCGATGTGCCGTTCCCCCTCGCCGTATTCGCCTGTCTCCTGCTCTCAGCGGCGTTCGGTGCGGTCGCCGAGCTCACCTTCGGTCGCCGCTTCGCCAAACGCTCCCGGCTGATCTTCACCATCGCGACGATCTTCATCTCCACGTGGCTGGTCCAGGTCGTTTCCCCGCTCGTGCAGAACCTGCCATTCCTGCCACCGGCCGAGCAGCGTCCGAGCAACGTGCTCGCTATCCCGGACGGGCTGCGCATCTACCTCCCGTACGACGGGTTCACCTTCTCGGTCGGCAGCTTCCCGGTGACGTTCGGTTTCGCCGAGTTGTTCACGATCGAGGTCGTGATCATCACGTTGGTCGGCCTCGCCCTCATCCTGCGGTTCTCTCGCTTGGGCGTTGCCCTTCGCTCGGTCGCGGAGAACAGCGAGCGGGCCTCCATGCTCGGGATCAGCACGGGCAGCATCACCACGCTGGCCTGGGCGATCGCCGGTTTCCTTGGTGGCGTCGCGGTCCTGCTCACCGGCATCACCGGTAACCCGGGCATCACGCAAGGCGCGGCCGGGCCAAACAGTCTGCTGCTCCCGCTGACGGGTGCCGTCCTGGCGAGGTTCCGCTCTTTTGGCGTCGCGGCCTTGTCCTGCGTCCTCATCTCGATCATCACGTCGGCGCTGCAGTTCGGCCTCACCGACTCTGCGTCGCTGGCGACGGCCGGACAGTTGGTACTCCTCGTCGGCGGGCTGCTGCTGCAGCGACGCGACCTGTTCCGCCTCGCCGCCTCCGGCGAGGGCAGCTGGCGCCTCACCGCCGAGGAGCGCCCGATCCCGCGCGAGCTGGCGGCCCTGCCGGTCCTGCGGGCCATCCGCATTGTGTTCACGGTGGTGTTCCTCATCGCCGCTGGCGTCGCGCCCTTCATCGCCAACGCCGGTCAGGTGAGCCAGTTCCAGTCGATCCTGCTGCTCGGCGTGGTCGGTCTGTCCCTGGTCATCCTGACCGGCTGGGCTGGGCAGGTCAGCCTTGGCCAGTACGCGTTCGTCGCGGTCGGTGCGGTTGTCGCCGGCGGCGCTTCGGCCAGGGGCGGCGTGCCCTTCTTGCTGTCGATTCCACTGGGTGCTCTGATCGCGGCCGGGATCGCCGTCCTCGTGGGCCTGCCCGCACTGCGGGTTAAGGGGCTCTTCCTCGGGGTCGCGACTTTCGGCCTTGCCGTGACGACGTCCGTCTTGCTGTTCGACCGGCAGCTCTTCGGCTGGTTGCTGCCGGACTCCATCGAGCGGCCGACGGTCTTCGTCAGCTTCGACGGGGAAACGCCGTTTTACTACCTGTGTCTTGGGGCGTTCGTCGCGACCTTGTTATTCCTGCGCAACCTTCGCCGCAGTCGCTTCGGCCGTCTGCTGATCGCGAGCCGTGACAACGACTCGTCGCTGCAGAGCGTCGGGGTGTCCATCATCAAGACCCGCCTGCTGGCCTTCGCCATCAGCGGTGGCATCGCTGGCTTCGGTGGCGGGTTGCTCGGATTCCAACTGCGCACGGTCACGTCCACCGTCTTCGACGCACAGAAAAGCTTCGACCTGTTTGTCTACGTGGTGCTAGGCGGGGTCAGTTCGATCGCGGGCACCCTCATCGGCGTGGCGTTCCTCGGGATCAAGACTTACTTCCTCGGCAGCGGCGTGATCGTCCAATACATCGCCAACACGCTGCCTATCCTGGTGCTCTACCTGGCACCGGGCGGGTTGTTGGCGGTGTACTCAAGTGTCCGCGACTCAATGCTGCGGATCATTGCCCAGCGCCAGGGTCTGGTGGTCCCGTCGCTGTTCCGCGGGCAAGACGCCGCTGCGATCGCGCGGCGACTGACTCCCCTGGCCCCCCCGATGACCGGGTCGGGATTGGCGGCGCTGCCCGTGGACGCTCGCTGGTCGCTGGACAGCCGGATGCACGGAGTCCCCGGCCTGGCCATGCGCGCGGAAGACGCGATGGACGAAGGTCAGTTGTTCGCTGCCGCAGCTGCCTCGTTCGAGGCCAATGACGAGGCCGCTGCCGCCGATGCCCTGAAGGTCCAGCCGCACAGCCCCGCCGACGACCGAGTCGGCTCGACGGGAGCCCGCACATGACCGCCACGATCGACACCCCGCCCGTCCCGGACGGCGAAGACAACGATTTCCACTCCGACCCGGCCTACCTACAGATGGAGATGCTGGACAGCGGCGTTGGCGTCGGCCGTCCCGGTCGCGTCCGCCGCGCCCGCGACATGTTTGCCGGTTGGGCGCAACTCCGGCAGACGCCCTACGGGCTGACTCCGGCAGTCATGCTGTCCTTGTTGTTCGGTATCCAGGCGCTGGATGGCGCGGCCTTCACCTTTGCCGGTCCGGAGTTTGTGCGACGCGGGATCACCATCCCGCAGATCATCAACGTGCTTAGCCTCATCGGCTTCGTGACGATTTTCCTGCGCTTGCTTATCGGGTACTACCTTGAGCGCCGGAAGCGGTTGCCGATCTTGCTCACCGGACAGCTGGTGTCGGGTGTCACGACCTGCTTCACGGGCTTCTCGACCACCACGGGGACACTCGGGGTGACCCGGGGTCTGGCGAGCGGGATCGGCGACGCCTCCAGCGCGCCGTCATTCGCCCTCTTGGCCGACTACTACCCGCCAGAGACTCGAGGCCGGGTGTTTTCCCTGGTCGGCGTGACTCAGCAGACAGCCGAGCTCGTCGCCTTACCGCTGGCCGCTGCCGGCCTCGTCTACCTCGGTCTCCGTACCACGTTCGTCATTTCAGGTATGGCGATCATCCTGATCACGGTGGCCACGATGGTGTTGCTGCGCGAGCCCGTCCGGGGATTCTTCGAGCGACGAAGCGCGGGGCTCGACGAAGCGCAGTCCAGCGTCGAGGAAGAACCGCTCTCGTTCGGCGAGGCATTTCGGACGATCTTCGCGGTGCGAACCATTCGGCGCCTGTTCGTCTCCGACATCGTCGGCGGCCTTGGCGGAGCCAGCCGGATTTTCCTCATCTTCTTGTTGTCGGAGAAGTACGGACTCGGGCCGTTCGGCTTGGCGCTCTATCAGATCCCGCCAGCGATCGCCGCCATCGTCTCCGGAGCTATCGGTGGTCAGTACGTCGACCGGCTCATCGCGAGCAACCCGGCCCGTGCGCTGACGTTGTTCGGAGCCTTTACCGCGACCAGCGGAATCGGAACTTTCCTCTACGCGACGACACCTCCCCTCTACGTACTGATCGTCTTTTCGGTGCTCGTCTCGGCTGGCTCCGCCTTCATCGGCCCTGCTCAGAACGCGCTCACCACCCAGGTCATCCCCCCCAACAGCCGAACCCTGGGCGTCCAGTTCACGAACCTGGCACAGGCGTTCCGCTTCCTCGTCTTCGCTCCTTTCCTGGGCGTGGTGTTCTCCCAGGTCAGCTACACGCCGGTCTTCATCATCGGCGGTGTTTCCTTCCTAGCCGCCGCTGCGGTGCAGACGACCGTCGGTGGATTGTTCGATCTCGATCGGCGTAACGCGCTCGCCACGTCGGCATCTGCACAGAAGTGGGAAATTGCCAGGCTGCGCGGCGAGGCGCCCTTGCTTAGCTGTGATGCGGTGGACGTCTCTTACGACGGGGTCCAGACGCTCTTCGATGTCGACTTCCGCGTCGACGAGGGCGAGTGCGTGGCGCTGCTCGGCACCAACGGCGCCGGAAAGTCGACCCTGCTGCGTGCCATCGCCGGCATTCAAGAGGCCGACGGCGGCGCGATCGTGGTGTCCGGGCGCGACATCACCCACATGCCGCCGCACGAGATCGCGCGGCGCAACGTCATCTTCATGCCCGGTGGTCGGGGGGTGTTCCCGGACCTGACGGTGAAGGAAAACCTGCTTCTGGCCGGCTGGGTCAACCCCGAGGACGCCAACGAGGCAGGTCTGGCCGAGGTGTTGGAGATTTTCCCGCGCCTGGTCGAGCGCTACGACGCCAAGGCCGGCGTGCTGTCCGGCGGCGAGCAGCAGCAGCTCGCGCTGGCGCAGGCCTTCTTGCAAAAGCCCAAGTTGCTCATGATCGATGAGCTCAGCCTCGGCCTGGCGCCGGCGATCGTCGGTTGATTTCCTTCACGATCTCGATGAGCTGACCGACGATCGCCGGCGCCAGGCCCAGGCTGAGCTCATCGATCATGAGCAACTTGGGCTTTTGCAAGAAGGCCTGCGCCAGCGCGAGCTGCTGCTGCTCGCCGCCGGAC
>JBKJLP010000034.1:0-2578 GCA_046596735.1 Mycobacteriales bacterium
GTCGACGGTGAAGGCTGGCTGCCCACCGGCGATCTTGGCGAACTGTCCTCTGACGGCCGGCTGCGCATCGTCGGTCGCAAGAAAGAGCTCATCGTCACGGCCGGGGGCAAGAACGTCGCGCCGGTCCCGTTCGAGGCGGTGCTCAAGGAGCACCCACTGGTGGCGCACGCGTGCCTCGTCGGCGATCGACGGCCTTATCTCACCGCCCTCGTCGTGCTCGATCCCGAAGAGCTCGCCCGGCGCACGCTGCAGGGTCCGGCGGAGGAGGACCCCGAGTTGCTCGCCGAAGTCGAGCAGCTGGTGGCCTTGGCCAACGAGCGCTTCTCCCGCGTGGAACAGGTCAAGCGGTACGCCGTGCTGTCGCAGGACTGGACTCCGGACGGCGGCGAGCTGACCCCGACCCTGAAGCTGCGCCGCTCAGCGATCCATGCGAAGTACGCGCTGGTCATCGACGGCATGTACGGCTGAGACGTGTCGGCAACGTCGACGGACCTGAAGGTGAGTCGCAGGACACGCGACATCCGGTGCGAGCAGTGCTGACGCGACGCCACGTGGGACTCTTCGGCGAGTTAGGTTGAAGGTTTTACACAGGTGACGCGGGCCGCAGGCCCGGGTCCGCGAGGAGGGATGCCGGTGGCGAATCGCAGCCCACGTGCGCAGCCAAGTAGGCCGGCCGTGCCGAAAGACACCTCGGGCGGGCCGATCTTGTCTCCTCGACGGGTCGGCGACGTCAACCGGTCACGCATTCTGCAGACTCTCGTTGACCACGGTCCCCTCTCGCGTGCGGAGTTGTCCCGGCTAGCAAACGTCACGCGCGCGACGATCGGCAATATCGCGCAGTCGCTCATCGACGCCGGCATTCTGGAGGAGCAGAGTCTGCGGCCCGGGCAGATTGGCAAGCCAGCCCGTCCGTTGTGGTTCGCCCGCCAAGGGGCACTGTCGGCAGTTGTCGCGCTTGAGGAGCACAGCTGCAGGGCCGCCCTTGTCGACGCGACAGGCCGGGTAGTCGTCGCGCGGGCGGTGGCTTACCCCGGCGTTCGCCCTTCGTCCTCCGAACTGCGCCAGTGCGTGCTGGAGGCACTGGCTGCGGTCTGCGACGACCTCGCGGGCGCCTCGTTGCTTGGCGTCGGCGTTGCGGTGCCGGCGATGTGCCTGACCACGGGGGAGATTGTTGCCTGCTCGGTGCTGCCAGCTCTGGAAGGCCGCTGGCTCTTTGAATTGCTGAGCGAGACCTACGACGTGCCGGTCGTGATCGACACGGACTCGCGGGCGCAGGCGCTCGCGGAGAAATGGTTCGGTCAGGGACGCGGTGTCCGGGTGTTCGCCGCGGTCCGGGTCAGTGAGGGGATCGGAGCCGGGGTGGTGCTCAACGGCACCGTCTTTAGGGCCGACCATGGCATCGGCAGCGAGTTCGGCCACACCGTTGTGGTGCAGAACGGAGGCCTTCCCTGTCGGTGTGGACGGTCCGGCTGCTGGCAGACGGTCGCGGGCACCGACTGGATCCGCCGCGAGGCTCGGGTGCGTGGCATTAAGGGCGCCGCCAAGCTGGACTGCGCTGCGCTGGTGTCGCGGGCGGCCGACGACCGGGCGGTGGCGGCCCTGCTTGTGGACTACGCCGACAACATCGCGGTCGGTCTGACCAACCTCATGCACGTCTACCACCCCTTGCTCTTCATCCTGAACGGCGACGTACTCGGGGGCGGTGAGTCCTTGCGTGCCGCGGTCGAACAGGCGCTCCGCAAGCGGGTCGTGCCCGTTGTCCGAGAGGATGTGCGGGTCGTGCTCTCCCAGCTCGACAGTCAGGCGAGCCTGCAGGGCGCGGCGGCGTTGGTGCTCTCGGCGCGTTTCCAGCTTGCTGTTTAGTAGAACTTTGACCGTTGCCGCGCCCGCACCCCCCGAGCGCCGCCAGTTCCGGCTGCTGATGACGGCGGAGACATTTTCGCTGTTCGGGGATCAGTTGCTGGGTGTCGCCTTGCCGCTCTATGCCTTCGATCACCTCGGTGGCGTGACGGCCTCGGTGGCGATCCTGCTGGCACGGGTCGTGCCGTTAGGACTCCTCGGAGTGTGGGGCGGGGTCATCGCCGACCGGGTCGACCGGCGGCGGTTGCTCGTTACGGTCGGCCTGCTTCGAGCCGCGCTGGTGCTTCCGCTCCTCGCCGTGGGCGGCGGGGGGTTGGTGCTGGCTATTGCCGTGGTGGTCGGCCTGGCTGCTTCCGGGCAGCTCGCTGGGCCCGCCGTGGGCGCTTCACTGCCGGCCGTTGTCAGCCCGGAGGACCTGCCGTCGGCCAATGCCCGGCTGGCCGCTCGGACGGTGCTCGTGGGCCTGATCGCCCCCACGCTTGGCGCCGCGGTGTACGCCGGTCCCGGCCTGACCGCGGTGGTCCTGGTGAACGTCGCGCTCTACCTGCTCGGTGCCGCCGTTGCACGGTCCCTCCGGCTGCCGCGGGCTCGCCGGGACAATCGCGGCGCCGGCCTGGTCGCGGACCTGGTCGCGGGGGTGCGCGTGTTGCTCGCCGACCCGTTGCTGCGGCGACTCCTCGCCGTGGTGACCGTGGCGATGTTCGGCCTCGCGGTGGAG
>JBKJLP010000154.1:0-3957 GCA_046596735.1 Mycobacteriales bacterium
CTGGCTCTGCGCCACGGCGAACTGCGCGGTGTTCTCGTCGACCATCGAGCCGACCGTGCCGGCCCGCTCCTGGTCCAGCAGCGTGACGCCGAGGGTGAGCCCGGCGATCCGGTCGCCGCGCCCGCTCGCGACCAGGTGCGACACGGCGCAGCTGGTGACAATGCCACCGGCGCACAGCCCCAGCACGTGGCTGCGCGGGCTCCCGGTGATCTCCTCGACAGCGTCCAGGGCTTCCAGCACCGACCCGGCGTAGGTGTCGAGGTCCCAGGCGCGGTGTTCGGCCGACGGGTTGCGCCAGGAGATCACGAACACCTGCTGGCCCTGGTCGAGCCAGAACGCCACCATGCTGCGGTCCGGCGCCAGGTCGGCGATGTAGAACTTGTTGATCATCGGCGGGACGACGAGCAGTGGCGTGGTCAGCACCTGCTCCGTGCGGGGGCGGTAGTGGATCAGCTCGAACACAGGCGTACGCAGGACGACCGCGCCCTCGCTGACCGCCAGGTTGCCGCCGACCGAGAACCCCCGGCCGTCGACCATCGACGGGATACGGGGCCGGGTCGCCATGTCCTGCGCGAACTGCCGCGCACCGGTCAGGTAGCTGCGCCCGCCGGTCTCCAGGCCGGTCTTGAGCGCCAGCGGATTGAGCAGCGGGTTGTTCGAGGGCGCCATCGCGTCCACGACCATCTGCACCACGAAGCGCATCTGCTGCTCGCTGCGCCAGTCCAGGTCGGCGTCGTCCACCACCCGCTCGAGCGCGTTGCCGGCCACCAGGTAGCCCTGGCACAGCCGGTGCAGCACCGGGTTACCCGTCCAGGCCGGGTCGGCGAAGCGCTTGTCGCGCTTGCCTGGTTCGACCTGCGAGACGCCGGCGACGACCTTGCTGAGCTCCAGAGCCGTACGCGCGGTGAGCCGCGTGGTGTCGAACGGTCGCGCGGCGAGGCGGGCCGCGAGCTTGAGGCCGGCCCGACCCGGCAGCAGCCGGCGCACCGGTCCGACGGCGGCATCGGTGAGCATCACGTCCAGCGGTGAACCATCGGCGGCCGACCTGGTGGGGCGCTCTTGCTGCGTTGCGGTCATGTGTGGTTCCCGTCCTCGTGTGGCCTGAGAGGCCGTAGGAGGTTGTGCCCACCGTGAGACCCGAATCACACGCTACGGTGCAACGGTGGCCAAGGCATTGTGGAGAAGGGCGTACGACGCCGTTGAGCGCCCTGTCGGCAGCCGGCTCGAGGCGGCCGTGCAGACAGACGGCTTCGCCGATGTCGTTGCGCTGCTGATGGGCGCGCGTGCGGAGCTGTCACGCCAGGTCGAGCGCACCACCCGCCGGGCGCTGCACCGGGTCAACCTGCCGGCCGCGAGCGACGTCGCCCAGCTGCGCGAGCAAGTCGGTGCCCTCGATCGCAGCGTGCGCCGTCTCGACGAGGCCGTCCGCCGTGCTGCCCCCACCACCGCTACAGCAGGAGGCCGCGATGGCGCTGACGACCGACCCGGCCGAGCTCGTGAGTCGGGTGCGCCGCGACGTCGGGCGCAACCTGCTGCGGGCGCGCAACGGCGTGAAGTACGTGACCGGGATCGACCGGCCGAAGGTCGGGACAACGGCGAAGGACACCGTCTGGCGCCGTGACAAGGCCGAGCTGTGGCGCTATCGCAGCGACGCCGTCACGGTGGCGACCCCGGTCCTGATCGTCATGAGCTTGGTCAGCCGCAGCTACATCCTGGACCTGCACCCGGGGGCCAGCTTCGTGCAGGCGCTGCGCGACGACGGCTTCGACGCCTACCTGCTGGACTGGGGTGTCCCGGACGAGCTCGATGCCGGCAACGGTCTGGCGACCTACGTGGACGAGCTGCTGCCCGCCGCGATCGAAGCGGTGCTTGAGGCCTCCGGCAGCGATGAGGTCAACATCATCGGCTACTGCTACGGCGGGCTGCTGTCGCTACTGCTCGGCGCCGCCCACCCCGACCTGCCGGTCGCCTCGCTCGTCACGATGGCGACCCCGGTCGACTTCACGGCGATGGGGATGTTCGGGCGGATGTTCGACGGTGATCGGTTGTCCCCGGATGACGTCATCGACGACACCGGCAACGTCCCGGCCGAGATCATCCGCAACTCCTTCCGGGTGCTCAAGCCGACCGCCGACCTGACCCAGTACGCCGTGCTCTGGGAGAAGCTGTGGGACGACCGCCAGATGGAGGCCTTCCAGCGGATGGGCCAGTGGACCCGCGACCACATCCCGTTCCCCGGTCGGGCCTTCCGCGAGACCGTCGAGATCATGCGTGACGGGTCGCTGATGGCCGACCGGGTGCGCCTGGACGGCCGGCTGCTGTCGCTGCGCGACCTGACCTGGCCGCTCCTGAACGTCGTGGCCGCCAAGGACCACATCGTGCCGTCGGGGGCGGCGGCCCCGGTCTGCGAGCTGGTCGGCTCGGCCCGCGCCGAGACTCTCGAGCTGCCCGCCGGCCATGTCGGCCTGGTCATGGGCAAAGCCGCCGCCACCACCACGCTTCCGCAGATCTTCGGCTGGCTCCGCGAGCACAGCGCCACCATCGAAAGGACCCCCTGATGGACGTACGTCCGCTGAGCCCCGTGCTCGCAGCCCCGCTGGAGGAGTTCTTCCGCCGGGTGCCCGAGTCCGACCACAACAGCTTCGCCGAGGATGTGCTGCGCCCCGGTGTGGTGCAGGGCTGGCTGGACCAGGAGGGCACCCACCGAGCCTGCGCCGTCGAGGGTGACCGCGTCGTGGGCTATCTCGCGGTCCTGCCGCTGGTCGGCTGGTCGGCCCACGTCGGCAGCCTGCGGGTCGTCGTCGATCCCGCGGCCCGGGGCCAGGGCGTCGGTCGGGCGCTGGCCCGCGCCGGGTTGCTGGCCTCGCTGGAGCTGGGCCTGACCAAGACCGTCGTGGAGGTCGTCGTGGACGCCGTCCCGGCGATCGGGATGTTCGAGGCGCTGGGTTTCGAGCCCGAGGCGCTGCTGCGCGACCACGTCCGCGACAAGAGCGGCGAGCTGCACGACCTCATCGTGCTCGCCCACCAGGTCGAGGGGACCTGGTCGGCGATGGCGACAGCCGGTCTCGAAGAGGCCTTGGCCTGAGGGCTGGCTGTGGGCACCCTGATCACTCAACCCGGCCAGTCATGATCACGAGGGAAGTGGCCGGTCGGCAGGCACCTACCTCGTGATCATGGTCTGGGCGCGCGGGAGCGCCACCAGGTGCCGTACGCCCAGCTTCTCCTGCTGGCAGGATCCGGACACCGATGCAGGGATCGCCTGCCGCGCGGCGAAGCAAGACGCACCCCCCTGCTGAGGAGCACCGTGATCCGTCCCATGACCGTCCGCCGCGCGCCGCTCGCGCTGACCTCGGCTGCCGCGCTCGCGCTGGCGCTGCTGGTCCTGCCCGGCTCGTCCACCTCGCCGGCCGTTGCCTCCGAACCGGGTTCCAGCACCCTGAAGGTCCCCTCCGGGGCGGGACAGAAGGCCAGTGCCACGTACACCGGCACCGCGCCCGCGGGCGCCACCGGAGCTGCCGCCGGGTGCAGCGCAGCCAACAGCGACGCCCATGCGGTCGAGCTCAAGGTGCCGGCGGGGGCGCTGTCCAAGGTCTCCGCGACCCTGACCTTCGCGGTCACCTGGAAGCCCGCCGGGGTCAACAACGACCTGATCCTGGCGGTACGCGACCCGGCCGGCAAGCAGGTCGGCAGCTCCGACGGCGGTTCCCCGGCCGAGACCGTGACGGTCACCGAGCTCACGACCGGCACCTACACCGCGCTGGTGTGCGGCTTCGTCAACGAGACCCCGCAGCCCTACGACGGGGTCGTGACGGTCGCGACCTCCAAGGCCCCCGGACCGGTCCCGCCGACCGTGGACCGCGGGCTGGGCTTCGGTGCCAGTCTGGTGACCGACCCGCAGCGCTCGCAGGGCGAGTCGGCCTCCTTCGCTGACGCCTCGGGCGTGCTCTACAGCTGCGG
>JBKJLP010000285.1:0-2815 GCA_046596735.1 Mycobacteriales bacterium
GCGCTGCTCACCCTCGGCACTTTGGCTGCCCCCGAACGGGTCGTCCCCCTCACCGAGATTCTGTCCGGAATTCTGCTTGCCGGCCTGGGGATTTACCTCCTGGTGTTGGCCGTACGCAAGATCCGCGGCCCTGCTGGCCCAGCCGACCACACGCACGCTGCACACCACGACCACGAGCACGACCACGAGCACGACCATCCGCACGACCACGACCACCCGCACGACCACGAACCAGAGCCCGCGCTTGCCCACAGCCACGGCGGCCGAGCCCACACCCATGCGCCGCTGCCGGACGGCCCGCTCGGCTGGCGCACCCTGGCCGGCATGGGCGTGGCCGGCGGGCTCGTCCCCAGCCCCTCCGCGCTGGTCGTGCTGCTTGGTGCAACCGCCCTGGGCCGGGCCTGGTTCGGCGTCCTGCTCGTCGTGATTTACGGCCTGGGGATGGCGATCACGCTGACCGCGGCTGGCCTGCTGCTGCTGCGTGCCCAGTCGGTGCTGGACCGCCGCGGCTGGACTCTGGGCCGCGGGCGCAACCTCGGCCGCCTGCTTCCCGTCGGCACCGCCTCCGTGGTCGTGCTCGTCGGGCTTGGACTGGTCGCTCGCGGCATCGTCACCGGCCGCGGCCTGCTCTGACGTCGCCAGCCACGCGGATGTGCTGCCGCGATGAACCGCCCCGCCTCACGCCGCGAAGAACCTGCGTACGCGCTTCGCTGGAGTGCTGATGCCGATGACTGTCCTGGTCGCGGATGCCTCCCGGTGGCGCTTGAATCGAGGAGCCCCATGACCCGCTCACTCAGCCGACGCGCAGCAGCCGCGTTGACCGCGGCCGGACTGGCCGTCACCGGGAGCGCGTTGGCGCTCGCTCCCGGAACCAGCCTGGCGTCCAGCCACCGCGAGGCACCACTCACCGCGGGCAACCCGCTCGTAGACAACACCGACACCTACGCGTTCGTCAGCCCGGACAACCCGGAGATGACCACCCTGATCGCCAACTGGATCCCCTTCCAGGACCCCTCCGGCGGTCCGAACTTCTATCCGTTCGGCGCCGAGGGCTACCGCTACAACATCAAAATCGACAACAACGGCGACGCCAAGCCCGACTTCACCTACCAATGGACGTTCACCAACGACGACAAGCGCGGCGGCGACACGTTCCTCAACAACAACGGCGCGGTGAACTCCTTCGACGACCCGACGCTGCTGTTCAAGCAGACGTACAAGCTCGAGAAGATCGATGCCGCCGGCAAGGCCACGACGCTGGTCGACGGCGGCAAGACCGCTCCGTCCAACGTCGGTGCTGCCTCGATGCCCAACTACGCCAGCCTTCGCGATGAGGCGATCGTCGCCACAAGCGACGGGGGCAAGAGCTTCGCCGGTCAGGCCGACGACCCGTTCTTCCTGGACCTGCGAGTGTTCGACCTGCTCTACGGCACCAACCTCAAGGAGGCCGGCAACGACACGTTGACCGGCTACAACGTCAACAGCGTCGCGCTGCAGGTGCCCACCAGCACGCTCACCGAGGGCGGCGACGACAGCGGCATCATCGGGATCTGGAGCACCACCGACCAGCAGACGCTGCAGCTCAGCCCGGGCAAGGCCACCCCGACCGGCGACTTCGTTCAGGTCTCGCGCCTCGGCTCGCCGCTGGTCAACGAGGTCGTCATCCCGGTCTCCCTCAAGGACGCGTTCAACGCGCTCCCGCCGGAGAAGGACGCGACGGTGATGGCTGCGGTTGACCGGGTCAAGGACCCGGAGGTGCCCAAGCTGATCGCCAAGATCTACGGCATCGAGGCGCCTGCCGCGCCGCGTGACGACCTGGTCGCGGCCTTCCTCACCGGGATCAAGGGGCTCAACCAGCCGCCGTCCGTGACGCCGTCCGAGCAGCTGCGCCTCAACACCAAGATCGCGCCGAGCAGCAACCCGAACCGACTGGGCGTCTTGGCCAAGGACAACGCTGGCTTCCCCAACGGTCGTCGGCTGACCGATGACGTCGTCGACATCGAGCTGCAGGCGCTCGAGGGTGCCATCACCAAGGGCATCATCAAGCCTCTCGCTGCCGGTGACGCGGTCAACGCCAACGACGTCGCCTTCGGTACGAGCTTCCCGTACCTCGCGTTGCCGCACTCCGGATCGAGCACGCAGGCCCGGGGCTCGAGCACGGTGTCCGCCAACTCCGCGAGCGGCTCATCGCCGACCGGGTCGGTCTCGACCGGCTTCGGCGGCACGAGTGGCAGCCTGCCGGTCCTGCCGATCACGCTGGCGCTGCTCGCTACGGCTGCGGTCGGCTCCGGCCTGGTTCTGCGCAACCGCGCCGCCACCAAGTAAATGCCTTCCGCCACCGCGTCGGGGTCCGGTCCAAGGCCGGCACCCGACGCGGTGCGCCGATGGTGGGCTCCGGCCCTCCAGTCGCTGACCCTCGCCGTCGTCCTCGTCCTGGCCTCGCTGCAGGTGGACGCGGCCAGAGCCGACGCTGCTGCAGATCAAGGCGCCGGGCTGGCCGTGGCCGTCCCCGCACAGGTCCGCAAGGCCTCTCCCCCGGTCACCCTGGGCATCCCGCGGATCAAGGTCACCAATCGGCTGATCGGGCTGCGCAAGCAGCGCAACGGCACGCTGGCTGTTCCTGTCGACCCGCAGCGGGCTGGCTGGTACAGCGAGGGTGCGGCGCCGGGTGACCCGGGCCCGGCGGTGATCGTCGGGCACGTGGACAGCTACCGCGGACCGGGCATCTTCGCCAAGCTGGACACCCTGCGCAAGGGTGACCAGATCCGGATCCGGCGCGCCGACGGCACGTTGGTGACCTTCGCCGTGACGGCGG
>JBKJLP010000160.1:0-9302 GCA_046596735.1 Mycobacteriales bacterium
GCTCTGCAGAAGACACCACACCGCCTGGCACCACGGCCGCATCACCCTCACCGACCTCGCCGTCCCCTGGCTCACGATCCCTGTTCCTCGTCCGCCCCCACGGGAGTAGCTGCGCCAGGCTGAGGACTCCTCGCGGTTCGCGAGCAGACCTACCCTCTCGTCATGACGCAGGACACGCGACAGCGGGCCGGCAAGGTCCCCACCACTCTCCTGGTGCTGCTGGCCACCGCGTTGGGCTGCGTCCTCGCATGGCTGGCGCTCGTTGCCGCCTTATCCATCCCGAGTGACCGCCCGAGCATCTGGTTCGGTCTGCCGCTGATCGCGGTCGCCATCGTGGCGTGGCTGGTGGCCAAGCGATCCCGCTCGATCGCTGTGGCACTCGGAACCTCTGGCGTCGCCACGCTCCTGTTCTTCGTCTGGCTGTTCGGGCAGCTGGGCCAAGGCCTGGAGAACGTCGACTAGCGGCTAGGTGCCGCTGGCCGTGCAGAGCTGGGCATGACCCGCTCACTTCGACCGCAGCACAATCGGCTCGCTGTCTGGCACGTGACGCGCGTTACAGGGACGTGTCTGCGCCGGAGTGGGACGCTGGAGGTGGTCCCGGGACATCTGCCTGGAGACGCCCCCACGGAGGACGACGTGTCTGACCAACTGCCCAGCCTGTACGGCGGGATCACGCATCGCCGCGTCACGACGCACGACCTGCAGGTCGCCAAGGAACGCGGCGAGCGGTGGGCCATGCTCACCAGCTACGACATGCTCACCGCCCAGTTGTTCGATGATGCGGGGATCCCGGTCCTGCTGGTCGGCGACAGTGCCGGTAACAACGTGCTCGGCTACGACAGCACCGTCCCCGTCACGATGGAGGACCTGCTGCCCCTGGTCCGCGGCGTGGCCCGCGGGACCACCCGCAGTTTGGTCGTGGCCGACATGCCGTTCGGCTCCTACCAGGAGTCGCCGGCCCAGGCCCTGCACAACGCCGTGCGCTTCCTCCAGATCGGCGCCCAGGCCGTCAAGCTCGAAGGCGGTCATCGGGTCGCTCCACAGGTCGAGCTGCTCGTGACCTCGGGCATTCCCGTGATGGGTCACCTCGGCCTGACTCCGCAGAGCGTCAACACCCTGGGCGGCTACCGCGTCCAGGGTCGCGGCGAGGCCGGGGATCGGTTGATCCAGGAGGCCCTCGAGCTGCAGGAGGCAGGTGTCTTCGCACTCGTGCTCGAAGTCGTCCCGGCTGATCTCGCGGCGCGGGTAACCAAGGAACTGTCGATTCCCACGATCGGTATCGGCGCCGGGGTCGGGTGCGATGCGCAAGTGCTCGTCTGGACCGACATGGCCGGATTGACTCCCGGCTCGGGACCCAAGTTCCTCAAGCGCTACGCCGATCTGCGGACCGTATTGACCGAAGCCGTCACGGCCTACGCGCAGGACGTCCGCGACGGCAACTACCCAGCCCAAGAGCACGGCTACAACTGAGGCTGTAACTGTCCCTCAAGTGCGGCCCTGGCCTCGACCAGGCTCGGGCCGTACCACGTCAGGTGACGACCGCTGACGAGCGCACAGTGGGCCGGGAACGTCTCCGGGCCGTCGTCGGCGGTGAACATGTACGGCTCGTCGGGCAGGACCACGAGGTCCATCGGAGGGAGGTCAGCCGGGTCAAACCGCGGGTAGCGCTCGACGGAACCGGCAAGGACGTTGTCGATCCCCAGGCGCGCCAACACGTCACCGGTAAACGTGTCGGACCCGACCGCCATCCACGGACGCCGCCAGATCGGGACGACGGCCCGGCGGCGCGCCCCGTCGAACGGCTTCGCCCAGACTGCCTCGGCCTCGGCAAGCCAGTCCGGCTGCACATCGAGGAGACCGAGAACGCGGCGCAGTTCGGCCAGTCCTTGGTCCACGGTCCTGATGTGCGTGACGTCCACCCGCAGTCCGGCAGCGCGCAGCGCGTCGAGGTCCGGCAGGCGGTTTTCTTCCTCGTTGGCCAAAACCAGATCCGGTGCCAGAGCGATGACGGCCTCGACCTGCGGATTCTTCGTCCCTCCGATCCGACGTACGTCCAGGTCCTCCGGGTGGGTGCACCAGTCGGTAGCTCCAACGAGCACACCGGGCGCGCTGATCGCGACCGCTTCGGTGAGTGACGGGACGAGAGAAACGACCCTCACACGTCCGTCACTCGCAGGCCGGCATGGGCCTGGTAGCGCCGGTTGACCGAGATCAGGTTGGCGGTCAGGGCCTCCACCTGATGCGCGTTGCGTAGCCGGCCGGCGTAGATCCCGCGCATGCCCGGGATCCGCCCGACGAGCGCCTGGGCGAGGTCGGGGGCCTCCCGGTCGTCGCCGAGCACCAGGACATCGGTGTCAACCGTCTCGACCGCCTCGTCCAGCAGGAGTACGGCGCTGACATGGTGGAACGCGGCGACGACCCGGCTGTCCGGGAGCACCGCCGCGGCCTGCTGGGCCGCACTGCCCTCCTCGACGGCAAGCGCGAAGGCGCCCTGCTTGTCGAAGCCGAGCGGGTTGACACAGTCGATGACGACCTTGCCGGCCAGCTCGCTGGCCAGCCCGACGAGCAGCTCGCGATGGCCGTCCCACGGCACGGCGACGATCACGACGTCACCTGCGCGGGCTGCCTCGATGTTGGAGGCCCCTCGGACCCCGCCGGGCAGGTCGGCCGCAGCAACCGCCGCGCGCTCAGCGTCCCGCGACCCGAGCACCACCGGCACCCCAGCCAGGGCCAAGCGGCGGGCCAGCCCTCGTCCCTGCTCCCCGGTCCCGCCGAGCACCGCAACGACCTGCTCGAACTGGGCGACCTCGTCCTGCTGATCCGTCATGAGCCCAAGTCTGTCAGCGCGACGTGGGTCACGCCTGTGGGGGGCGAGCAAATCGGGCGGATCTTCGTAAAACATCCAGGCTCGGCTCAGCAGGAGATCACTCGCATACGGCGAAAGTCATGAGACAGGCAACTACCCGGAGGCACCCGCACGGAGGGAGGCACCATGCACGAGCACCACCCCGGCACGACCCGGCGGGCTGTGCTGCGCTCGGTGCCGACCCCGGTCGACGTGACTCCCGACACTGAGGTGTGGGTCTTCGACGCACCGCCCCTGCTGGACGTCATCGACGCACTCCCCGAGCCGCGCATCGCCGACCTCGACGCCCTGCTGCGCGACGTCGACCAGTTGCGCGCCAGCCTGCGGCGTGATCTGACGCTCGCGGCGACGGCCGCCGAGGCGGGCGAGACCGAGTTGGCCCGCTGGCTGGTGTCCCAGGACCAGAGCGTCCGCACCTTCGAGTCCAGCGCACTCGGTCGGCTCGATCACCTGGCCGACCAGGAGCAGATCGATCAGCAGGAAGCGGTCGCCGGTCGGCGCTCGCGCCGGATGATGACAGCCGCACCCTTCGCTGCGGCTGCGGCCTTTGTCTTCGCCTTCGTCGGCGGTGTGGTGCCGAGTTCCGCGCCGGAGCCAACCAACCCGCGCACGACCAACGTCGCGCTCGCGTCGTACGAAGCCTTCACCCAGCTCGCCCTGCAGGGCGGCTCGGCCAGCGACATCACGGCTGCGGCGGAAAAGTTCCACGACGACCTCGGTCCGCTCGTGGATTCACCGCTCACCGATCCAGCCGCGGTCAATCACGCGATCCTGCTGCTGCAGAGCGAACGCGCTGTACTGCTCGCGGGCGGCGACTCTTCGCGCGAGCTAACCCAAGTCCTGCGCGAGGCTGACCGGCTGGTGGCTCGGCTCCGCGCTGGCCTGTCTCGTCGACCGCTGCCCGTCGTCGCCGAGCCGATCATCCCGCAGCCAGATCGACGCGAGCCTGAGCACAAGGCGAGCTCCCCCAAGCCGAGCACCGCCGCCAAGCCCAGCCCACGATCCTCGCCGTCGCCGTCGCCGTCGCCCAAGCCGTCCGCGACCGCCAGCCCGTCGCCCAAGGCCTCCGAGCCTTCGCCCGAACCGACGCAAGGTCCTGGCACGTCACCGACGGCCGGTCCGCTGCCCAAGTCGCCGCCCATCGGCTAACCCGGCGGTGAGTCAGCCAGCGCAAAAACCACCGTGCGCGTCAGGGCATCTGCCGTGATCAGCCGTACGTTCACGTGCTCCCCGAGCGGTAGATCTGCTGCCTCGCAGCGAGCCCGCACGGCCGGGTCCCGCAGCTGCACCGTGCCGCTCGAGGTGCCGCTATCCACAACCACCGCGTCGAAGACCTCACCGACCCGCGGCCCCAGCACGAGCGCCTCGGCCAGATCCACCACGGCTCGGTCCAGCTCGTGCGCGCGGCGGTCCGACGCAGACATCTCCTCCGGTAGCGCAGGCAGGGCGGCGCGCGCCCACGACGGCACGGCCTGGCCGGCGGATACCGCCAGGCACACCTCGTTGACGTAGCGGTCGGCCAGTCGGCGCAGCGGCGCCGTGCAGTGCGCATAGCTCGCTGCCACGGCGCTGTGCAGCGGCTGCTCGGGCAACGAACCGTCGAACGCGACGTAACCGGCGCCACGGAGCAGCCGGGTAGCCAGGGTCAGCAGCGCAGCAGCAGCGGGCTGCGTGGGATCCAGATCCGACACCACGTCGGCGTACGCCGCTCCCGCTGGCCAGGCCACGCCGAGGGCAAGGGCGCTCCGACGCAGGCTGGTCACGGCCTCCTCGTCCGGCGGCGGGAGGGTCCGCAGCAGCCCGATACGCGCCTCGATCATCAGTCCGGCCGCAGCGATCCCGGTGAGCAGGCTGATCTGGGCGTTCCAGCCCTCGCACGGCAGGGCCGCGCGATAGCTCAGGTGCGGACGTCCGTTCTGACCATCGGTCACCTCCTGCTCGGGGGTCGGGATATCGATGGCACCGCGCGCCCGCGCGAGGGACTGGCGACGCGGACCAATCTCGGCCAGCAAGAGCAGTTGCTCGTCGGCTGCACCAGTGTCCAGGGCTTCCTGCACCGCCGCGTACGTCAGCCGCCGCACCGAGCGAACCAGGGCCCTCGAGACCGCGGTCGTCCGCAGCTCGCCGTCCGCCGTGAGCCCGAGGTCCCAGACGACGGCTGGACGCACCTGTTCGGGCAGCAGGCTCGCGGCATCCTCGGCCAGTATCGGCGGGTGCAGCGGCACCCGCAGATCGGGGAAGTACGCCGTCGCGCCGCGGCGGTGCGCCTCAGCATCGACGGCGCCTCCTGGAGTCACGAACGACGCCACGTCGGCGATGGCGTAGCGGACGCGGTAGCCGTCGCCGGTCCGCTCCAGGTGCATCGCCTGGTCAAGGTCCAAACTTCCCGGCGGATCGATGGTCAGGTACGGGACGTCCGTCTGGTCCGGCAGTGACGGCAGCGGGCGCCGAGCGGCGTCGTCTGCCTCGGCCAAGACGCTGGCCGGAAAGGCGGCCGGTACGTCCAACTCTGTGCGCAGGTCAGCCCAGGAAGGGCCGTCGTGGAGGTGGACAGTGATCCGCTGACCCATCAGGCGAGCCTAGGTTGCACGATGCCGACACCCTCGGAGTGTCAACCCAACGGTGGGTGGCGACGCAACGCCGCCCACACCGTCTTGCCCGGCGGATGCGGCCGGATCCCGGTCTCCATCGACACCTTGTCGACCAGTTCGAGGCCACGGCCACCCTCGGCATCAGCCGGCGGGTGGCTCCCGCTGGGCCTGCCCGGTGAGCCGTCGTCGACAGCGACCAGGACCTCGTCGTCGCCGACCTGGATCTCCATCACCACCGGCGGGTCAGCGTGCCGTACGGCGTTGGTGACCAGCTCGCTGACGACCAGCGAGATCTCCTCGACCAGGGTGGCGCCGTCGACGGTCAGGTCGATATAGGCCGTCCGGGTCGGTGCTCCGCTCAGCGCCTTGAGGGCCTCCGTGGCTGCGGCCCGGGCTTGCGCTGCGCTGCGGCTCGAGTGCTCGAGTTCGATGCGCCGCCGGGGCGCCGGGGAACGGTCGTCCACATGCGCCATCCCCTCGCTGCGGGCCCGGTGCACGGTTCCGGCAAGCAGCCCCAGGGCGGAGTCGCGCCCCTGCTGGTCACAGCACAGCAGCAAAGCCGGACGCGGCCAACCCGGTGCTGCCCGACGGGCCGATTCCAAGACTCGGAAAGCACCCGCGGAAAGTTCACCGGCGTCACTCAAGTCGACCAACACCCCACGGGGCTGCAGCCGGGTCGCGTCAGCCAACGCGCCAGCGAGCGCGAGCGCATCTTGCTCATCCACGGGACCGCGGATCGCCACGATCTCGACGGCGTCGATGACCTCTCGCTGGACCAGCACCGTGACCACCCTTCGGGAAGTGGACGCACCTGGAGACCCAGGCAGTGTGGTCCTTCCCCCTCTGACGAGGCGGAACCGGACATCTAGCCAGTAACTTCGCGTCGATACGGGCGGGCTGACACGATGGTCCGATGCGCGCGCTCGTCTACGACGCCTTCGGCGGTCCTCTGTCCGTCCGCGAAGTCGACGATCCGGTGGCACCGCAAGACGGGGTGGTCGTCCGGGTGGGGGCCTCCGGCATCTGTCGCAGCGACTGGCACGGTTGGCAGGGACACGACGCCGACATCACCGCTTTCCCGCACGTACCCGGACATGAACTGGCCGGGACAGTGCAGACCGTCGGGACCGAGGTCCAGCGGTGGTCGATCGGCGACCGTGTCACCGTCCCGTTCGTCAACGCGTGCGGGTCCTGTCCGCAATGCGCCGAAGGTGAGCAGCAGGTGTGCACGCGGCAGCGCCAGCCCGGGTTCACCCACTGGGGATCGATGGCCGCGCTGGTTGCCTTGGCTGCGGCCGACGTCAACCTGGTCGCGCTGCCCGAGGGAATGACGTTCGCTCACGCCGCTTCCCTGGGCTGCCGACTCGCGACGGCCTACCGAGCGGTGGCGCAGGTGGCGGCCGTACGCGACGGCGAGTGGCTGGTGGTCCACGGTTGCGGCGGCGTCGGGCTGTCCGCAATCCAGGTCGCCCGCGCTCGGGGGGCTCGGATCGTCGCCGTCGACCCGTCGCCCGGGGCGCGCGCACTCGCGCTCTCGCTGGGTGCCGAGACCGCAGTCGCTCCGGACGCGGACCTCATCACCTTGACCGATGGCGGGGCACACGTGTCAGTAGACGCCTACGGCAGCAGTGCGGCTTGCCTGGCGTCGATCGCCTGCCTGCGGCCGCAGGGACGGCACGTCCAGGTGGGGCTGCTGCCCGGTCCCGAGCCAGCGGTGCCCATGGCCCGGGTGCTCGCCCAGGAACTGGCGTTGCTCGGGAGCCACGGCATGTCCGCCAAGGGATACCCGGCGCTGCTCGCCCTGGTGGCATCCGGGGAGCTTCGACCCGACCTGCTGGTGACCCGCGAGATCGGGTTGGACGAGGCTGGTGAGGCCTTGCGCGTCGTCGGCCGCGAGCCGGGCATCACCGTGGTCACCAGCTTCTGAGGCGGTCGACGTCACGCCTGCCCTAGCGTCTTCCTGTGACCGCCATCGCCCCACACCGCGTGCTCAACCCGGCCATCGTCGCGGTGGCGATCACCCTGGTCCTGTGGGCCTCGGCGTTCGTGGCGATCCGGCACCTCGGCGCCACCTTCTCTCCCGGCGCCCTGACTCTGGGTCGGCTGGTGGTCGGCTCGCTCGCTCTGGGTGTCCTCGTGCTCCGTCAGGGCTGGCAGCCCATGGACCGGGGGCAGACAGCCCGAGTGGTCACGATCGGCGTGCTGTGGTTCGCCTTGTACAACATCGCTCTCAACGCTGGCGAACGCCTCGTCGACGCGGGCACCGCCGCCCTGCTGATTCAGGTGTCGCCGGTGCTGGTGGCGATCCTCGCCGCGGTGTTGCTCGGCGAACGCGGCGGCCGCCTGCTGTGGCTCGGCACCGCCGTGTCGTTGAGCGGTGTAGCGCTCATCGCGACGTCTGCTGAAAAGCACGCCGACCGGGACCCGACCGGGGTCGCGCTGTGCGTGCTCGCAGCAGCCGCCTACGCCGTCAGTCTCGTTGTCCAAAAGCCCTTGGTGGCAAGGCTTTCTGCGGTGCAGGTGACGTGGGCCGCTTGCACGGTAGGGCTGATCGCTTGCCTGCCTTTCGCTGGCGGCCTGGTTAACCAGTGGCAGGTCGCCTCCGATGGCGACCGAGTCGCGCTGGTCTACCTCGGGCTGTTTCCGACAGCGATCGCCTTTACGACGTACGCCTATGCCCTGCGACACATGGACACCGGGCGCCTGAGTGTGACCACCTACTTGGTGCCGCCGATAACCGTTCTGCTCAGCGCTGTGCTGTTGGCCGAAACACCCGCTCTGGTCGCCTATGTCGGCGGGGCCATGGCTTTGCTGGGGGTGGCGATCACTCGCCGCAAGGCCCGGCCCGCCTAACCGCAGCTACTGAGGCAGGATCTGTGCATGGGACTTCTCGACGGCAAAGTAGCGCTGGTCACCGGGGCTTCGTCAGGGATCGGCGAGGCGACGGCGCTTGCCCTCGCCGCCGAGGGCGCCCGCGTGGCCCTCGCGGCCAGACGCACCGATCGACTCGAAGCACTGAAGAGAAAATTCGGTGACGCTGGGCTCGTCGTCCAGCTCGATGTGACAGACGAAGCCCAATGCCGATCTGCTGTCGCGTCGACCGTCGCGTCCTTTGGCCAACTCGACATCGTGCTCAATAACGCGGGGGTCATGCTGCTGGGCGCGATCGAGGGCGCCGACACCGAGGACTGGCGTCGGATGATCCACACCAATGTGCTCGGCCTGATGTACGTCACCCATGCCGCGTTGCCGCATCTGCTGGAAAGCAAGGGAATCCTGGTCAACGTCAGTAGCGTCGCCGGCCGGGTCGCGCGGTTCGGCTCCGGGGTCTACAACGCCAGCAAGTGGGGGGTGAACGCCTTCTCGGAGTCGCTGCGACAGGAGGTGACGTCGCGAGGCGTCCGGGTCGTGCTGATCGAGCCCGGCATGGTGGCCACCGAACTCGCCGACCACATCACCGACCCTGCGGCGAGGGAGATGATCGCACAGCGCAAAGCGCAGATGACGCCGCTGGAATCCGACGACATCGCCCGAGCGGTGATCTACGCCGTGACTCAACCCGCTCACGTGGCAATCAACGAGATCCTGGTACGCCCTACCGACCAGGAGCAGTAGCTGTCGTCGCCGTTCGGCGATGACGACCTGTGGATGAGGTAATCCCCTTCCACATAGAGGAATCTGAACTCGAAACTGTCGGACCCTGGTCGTAGGTTCTTGGTATGACCTTGTCGTCGCCTTCGTTGCTCGGACCGGTGTCCGATGCGCTGCTGGAGGAGTTCGAGGTGGCGTTCGCCGCACAGCAGCGGGCGTTGTTGCGGACCTGGCGGCTCGCGGCGTCGATGTGG
>JBKJLP010000226.1:0-8430 GCA_046596735.1 Mycobacteriales bacterium
GCATCGTCAAGGGCCTGATGACGACGATCCACGCCTATACACAGGACCAGAACCTGCAGGACGCGCCGCACAGCGACTTGCGCCGGGCCCGCGCGGCTGCCCTCAACCTGGTGCCGACGAGCACCGGCGCCGCCAAGGCGATCGGCCTGGTCATGCCCGAGCTCAAGGGCAAGCTCGACGGCTACGCCCTGCGCGTCCCGATCCCGACCGGCTCGGCCACCGACCTGACCGTCGAGCTCAGCCGAGAGGCGAGCGCTGACGAGGTCAACGCCGCGGTCAAGGCAGCTGCCGAAGGCCCGATGAAGGGCTTCCTGCGCTACAACACCGACCCGATCGTCTCCAGCGACATCGTCACCGACCCGGCGTCCTGCATCTTCGACGCGCCGCTGACGAAGGTCATCGGCAACCAGGTCAAGGTCGTCGGCTGGTACGACAACGAGTGGGGTTACTCCAACCGCCTCGTTGACCTCATCACCTACGTCGGCAAGAGCCTGTAAGTGCGCCTTGCGACTGATCTGGACGTCAGCGGCAAGCGGGTTCTCGTCCGCTGCGACCTCAACGTCCCGCTCAAGGACGGTGCGATCACCGACGACGGTCGGATCCGCGCCAGTTTGCCGCTCTTGCAGGACCTCACCGCCCGCGGCGCTCGCGTCGTCGTCATGGCGCACCTCGGCCGACCCAGGGGAGCAACGGATCCCGCACTTTCTCTGAAGCCCGTATATGAGCGGCTCCAGGCACTGCTCCCCGAGCACCGGGTCCGCGGCAGCCACGAGGTCGTCGGTGACCACGCCGCGCATCTCGTCGATGTCACCGAGCCTGGCGACATTGCGCTGCTCGAAAACATCCGCTTCGACCCGCGCGAGACCAGCAAGGTCGACGCGGAGCGAGCCGAGCTCGCGGCCGAGCTCGCGGCGCTCGCCGACCTGTATATCGACGACGCGTTCGGCGCCGTGCACCGCAAGCACGCGAGCGTGTTCGAGGTGGCGCAGGCGCTGCCCCACGCGGCGGGGCCGCTCGTCGAGGCCGAGGTGACGGTGCTCCGTCGGCTGACCGAAGACCCGGTGAGGCCGTACGTCGTGGTTCTCGGCGGTTCCAAGGTCAGCGACAAGCTTGCCGTGATCGAGTCGCTGCTGCCCAAGGTGGACAAGCTCCTCGTTGGCGGCGGCATGTGCTTTACGTTCCTCAAGGCGCAGGGCCACGATGTCGGCAGCAGTCTGCTGGAGGACGAACAGGTGGACCGCTGCCGCCAGCTGCTCGAGAGCGGCAAGATCGTGCTGCCGGTAGATGTCGTGGCCGCCACCGCCTTCAGCGCTGACGCCGACCATGACGTCGTGCCGGTCGACGCAATCCCGAGCGACCGGATGGGCCTCGATATCGGCCCTCGCAGCGTCGAGGTGTTCGCCGCGGCGCTGCAGGGCGCCAAGACGGTGTTCTGGAACGGCCCGATGGGGGTGTTCGAGCTTGCCCCCTACGCCGATGGCACGCGCGGCGTGGCGCAGGCCGTCGCCGGGCTCAGCGATGCTCTCACCGTCGTCGGTGGTGGCGACAGCGCCGCTGCCGTACGCGCACTGGAGATAGGCGAGGACAGGTTCACGCACATCTCGACTGGCGGGGGTGCCAGCCTGGAATACCTCGAGGGCAAGGCGCTGCCCGGCCTGACCGTTCTGGAGCCCTGATGGCCAAGACCCCCGCCCGCCAACCGTTAATGGCGGGCAACTGGAAGATGAACCTCAATCACCTCGAGGCCATCGCCCTGCTGCAGAAGCTGTCGTTCAGCCTGACCGACGCCGACCACGACGCCGTCGAGGTGGTCGTCCTGCCGCCGTTCATCGACCTGCGCAGCGTTCAGACCCTGGTGGACGGCGACCGACTGCGGATCGGTTATGGCGCCCAGGACCTCTCGCCGCATGACGGGGGGGCCTACACCGGCGACATCAGTGGCCCGATGTTGAGCAAACTCGGGTGCAGCTACGTCGTCATCGGCCACAGCGAGCGGCGCGAGCACCACGCCGAATCTGACAACGTCGTCAACGCCAAGGTCAAGACCGCCATCCGGCACGAGTTGGTCCCGATTCTGTGCGTCGGCGAGCGGCTCGACGTTCGGCGCGAAGGCCGACAGGTCGAGCACTGCACCGCCCAACTCGTTGCCGCCCTCCGGGACGTGCCGGTCGAGGCGGCTAAGACCCTGGTCGTGGCGTACGAGCCGGTCTGGGCGATCGGGACCGGTGAGGTTGCCAGTCCGGAGGACGCCCAAGAGGTGTGTGCGGCCTTGCGCGCCCAACTGGCCGAGCTCTATCCGGGTGAGACCGCGGACGGCGTACGCGTGCTCTATGGCGGCTCGGTGAAAGCGTCCAACGTGGCCGAGTTGATGCTCCAGGCCGACGTCGACGGGGCTCTCGTGGGTGGTGCGTCGCTGGACGCCGAGGAGTTTGCGCGGATCGCGCGCTTCCCCCAGCACGGCGCAGCCTGACCGCGGCGCGCACGGACCGTAGACTCAGCGCATGGTCACGTTTTTGTCGATTCTTCTCTCCGTGGCGAGCCTGCTGCTGATCCTGCTGGTGCTGCTGCACCGCGGTAAGGGCGGTGGCTTGTCCAACCTGTTCGGCGGTGGCGTGTCCTCGTCGCTGGGCGGCAGTGCCGTTGTGGAAAAGAACCTCGACCGGCTCACGATCATCTGCGGCGCTGTTTGGGCCGTCTGCATCATCGCGTTGGGACTTCTGCTCAAGCAGACCGGCCCGCCCGCTTAGACTGGCGCAGCGCCGCGGACATCTCTGCGGCACCGTACGACGAAGGGTCTGATCTGTGGCTGGCGGCAACGCGATCCGGGGGAGCCGCGTCGGTGCTGGCCCCATGGGCGAGGCGGAGCGAGGCGAGGCTGCTCCCCGTCAGCGCATCGCGTTCTGGTGCTCCAACGCTCATCAGACCCACACCTCGTTCTCCGACGAGGCCGCGATTCCCGAGACCTGGGACTGCCCGCGCTGCGGCTTCCCGGCTGGACGCGACAAGGACAATCCGCCGGCTCCGCCCAAGACTGAGCCGTACAAAACTCACCTGGCCTACGTGCGTGAGCGACGCAACGAAGCCGACGGCGAGCAGATCCTCGCTGACGCACTCGCCAAGCTTCGCCGCAAGTAGTTCAGCCCACCCCCGGGCTTCAGTGGCGTACGAGGTCCCGCGGCAGGTCTGACGCAGCGGCTTCGTCCAGCAGCCACAGGGTTTGCCGGCGTCCACCGACGCCCGCGGCGGGCACCTGCACGCGTCCGGCACCGGAGAGCGCCTGCCGCACCATGCCAGCCTTCTGCGCGCCGGACACCACCATCCAGACCTCACGCGCCCGGTTGATGGCGGAAAAGCCCAGAGAAATCCGCGTCGGTGGTGGCTTCGGGCACCCATGCACGGCGAAGGCGCTCCGCTCGTCGTGCGCGGCCGGCGACTCCGGGAAGATCGAGGCCGTGTGGCCCTCGGGCCCCATCCCGAGCAGCAGCACGTCAAAGGCAGGAATCGACTCCCCGCCGAGGGCCGCCTGAGCCAACTCGTCGGCGTAGCGTGCCGCCGCACTGTCGACGTCATCGCCGTCCGGGCCGCCCCGAGCCGGCATCGGGTGCACCCGTGCAGGCTCGAGGTCGAGGACGTCCAGCAGAGCTTCGCGGGCCTGTCGTTCGTTGCGCTCGGCGTCGTCGGCGGGGACGAAGCGCTCGTCGCCCCACCACACATCCACCCGCCGCCAGTCCACGGCGGCGCGGGCGCCTGATTCACGTACGGCTCGAAGGGTCGCGATCCCGATGCCCCCGCCGGTGAGCACCACCGATGCCGACCCGCGAGCGGCCTGAGCGTCGACCAATTGGGTGAGCATCCGCGCCGCGACGGCAGCCGCGAGCACCTCGGCGTCCCGAGAGACGACGACGGTCGGGGAGCCGCTCATGAGACGGTGAGCGCCGGGTCGGGGTCGGCGGCATCGACCGGGTCGTGCCAGATATGCGTGCGCACCGCGGAGCCTTCGGTAAGGCCGCTCGTGCCCGTCGCAGCCTCCAAGGCCTCGGCGTAAGGCTGGTCCGGGTCGAGCCGGCGCAACTCCTCGGCGAGCAGGTCGCCCAACTCACGGTCCGGCAGCGGCATCGTCCGGTCCGGTTGGCCGGTTCGCGACATGACGGCAGTCCCCTCATCGCGGGTCAACGTCAGGGTGACGTCCCCGGCGAGGATCTCGACTTGGCTGACGCCCGGGCCGTCATCGTCTTCCAAGGTGACCTCGGTCCCGAGCCGACGGGCCAGCCAGCCGCCGAGGAGAGCTCGGCGGACGCTGTCTGCGCCGCCGACCACCCGAATGCTGGTGACCTCATTGGTGATCGTGTCGAACGCCGAGGCGCACAGCGCGCGCCACAGGGTGGCCCGCGTCCAGCCCAAGTCGGTGTCGCCGGGTGCGTAGTCGTCGGCTCGGGCGGCCAGGGCTGTCAGGGGCTGCGCCGCCAGCGAACAATCGGTCACCCGCCGGTCGGCGAACACTCCGAGCGGGTCATGGGCGATCAGGTGGGGCGGTGCGCCGAACCACCACGTCACCACGGGGGCGTCCGGGGCGAGCAGCGGCAGGACCACCGACTCGGCGTGCAGCGCGAGCCGGCCGTACATCCGCAGCACGACGGCCTCGCCGGGACCGAGGCGGCCACCGATGAGGACCTCCGCATCGAGCCGGGGTTCGGGTGCGTCGGGTCGGCGACGGACGACGATGATGAGCCGACAGGGGTGCTGGGCGGCAGCTCTGGTGGCCGCGGCTTCAGCCTCTGCGACCAGCTTCTCTTCGACCACCACGACGAAGGTCAGGGCCAGTCCCGAGGAAACCGATCCCGCGTTGCGTCGCTCGGCGCTGAGGGCTTTGACGACGTCGCTGCCCGTGGTGTCCCACAGGGTGGTCATGGCGTCCCTCGCAGATCGCTGATGGCAGCAGGGGTTGTCATGGTCGGCGCCATCGTCGGCCGTCTCGCGCCAGCATCTCATCGGCCGCCGCCGGTCCCCACTCGCCCGCGCGGTACAGGTGTGGCGTTTCGCCGGCCGCGGTCTGCTCGGCCCAGAAGTCCTCGATCGGGTCGATGACCCGCCACGAGTCCTCAACCTCCGCGTTGTGTGGGAAGAGCGAAGCGTCGCCGAGCAGCACGTCGAGGAGTAGCCGTTCGTACGCCTCGGGTGAGGACTCGGTAAAGGCCTCGCCGTACTGAAAGTCCATCGCGACGTCGCGGACCTCCATCGCCGAGCCAGGGACCTTCGAACCGAACCGCAAGGTCATGCCCTCATCAGGCTGCACGCGTACGACCAACTGATTGGCCCCGAGTTCTTCGGTGTCGGTCTTGGCGAACGGCAGGTGCGGAGCCTTGCGGAACAGCACGGCGATCTCGGTCACGCGACGCGGGAGGCGCTTGCCGGTGCGCAGGTAGAAGGGCACGCCTGCCCAGCGGCGCGACTCGACCTCAAGCCGCACCGCGGCGTAGGTCTCGGTGGTCGAGTCGTCGGCGACGTCCTTTTCGGCCCGGTAGGCGCTCACCCGGCTGCCAGCCAGCCAGCCCTGGTCGTACTGACCGCGCACTGCATACGCCGCGAGGTCCTTGGGTGGCCGGATCGCACCGAGGACCTTGGCCTTTTCTGTACGAAGCGCTTCCGCGTCGAACGACGCCGGTTCCTCCATCGCGGTCAGGGCCATGAGCTGCAAGAGATGGTTCTGCAAGACGTCGCGGGCCGCGCCGGTTTCCTCGTAGAAGCCAGCGCGACCACCGATGCCGACGTCCTCGGCCATGGTGATCTGCACGCTGTCGATGTGGTGTGCGTTCCAGATCGGCTCGAAGAGCTCGTTGGCGAAGCGCAGCGCGAGCAGGTTCTGGACCGTCTCCTTGCCGAGGTAGTGGTCAATGCGGAAAACGTCCGTCGGGGTGAAGACGCTGTCCACGAGTTGGTTGAGCTCCTGCGAGGAAGCCAGGTCGTGCCCAAAGGGCTTCTCGACCACGACCCGTCGCCAACCGCCTGATGAAGCGTTGTTGGCCATGCCAGTGCGCTGCATCTGCTGGAGCACGGTGGGGAAAGCAACGGGGGGGATCGAGAGGTAGAAGGCGGCATTGCCGCCGGTCCCGTGGGTCCCGTCGAGTTCGGTCAAGGTCGTGGCGAGCAGGTCGAACGCGTCGTTGTCGTCGAACGAGCCGGGCACGAAGCGGATGGACGCCGCGAGGCGAGCCCAGACGTCCTCGGCGAACTCCGTGCGGGAGTGCTCGCGGGCGGCTTCCTTAGCCACCGACTCGAAGTCGCCGTGATCCCAGTCGCGCCGCGCGAAGCCGAGCAGCATGAAGCCCGGCGGCAGCAGGCCCCGATTGGCTAGGTCGTAGACCGCCGGGATGAGCTTCTTGCGGGCCAGATCGCCGGTGACCCCGAAGACGACGAGCACGCAGGGGTCGGGGACGCGGGGAAGTCGGCGGTCCCTGGGGTCGCGGAGCGGATTGCTCATGACAGCACATCCCGCACGGTGTCCAGCGCAGCGAGGGTAGGTGCGTGCAGTCGCAGGACCGGTCGTCCGTGCTCGGCCAGGACGTCGGCATCGCCAGCAGCCTGGGCACGGATCAACGCGCCGAACGTGAACTCCTGGTCCGGGATCGGCAGGTCCTGCGCGATGGCGCCGGTGATCTGCAGGAAGACCCCGACCGGCGTCCCCCCTTTGTGAAACTGCCCGGTCGAGTGCAGGAAGCGCGGTCCCCAGCCAAAGGTCACCGGGCGATGGGTCCGTGCAGCCAGGGAGGATCGAACCTGGGCCAAGGCGCCGTCGCGCGCGCGGTCGACATAGGCCATGACGGCGAGGTAGCCCGTGGGCGTGAGATCGTCGAGGAGCGCGGTGAGCGCACCTTCGAGTGTGCTCTCGCCATCGAGGAGCCCGGGCGTGGCCCGCACCTCGACGTCGCGGTCCACGAACGCCGGCTCTTCCGCCCTTGGCGCGTGGTCGAGCAGTCCGCGGGCTGCCTTCTTAGCGCTCTCCACGTCGGGCTGGTTGAACGGGTCGATGCCCAACAGTCGCCCAGCGACCGCTGTGGCGTACTCCCACGCCAGGAACTGAGCGCCGAGTGAGCCGGCGACGCAGGTCCCGGCCGCGGTGGGTTCGGCGTTGATCCGTACGACGTGCAGATCCGGCGCGTCGTTGGTGAGCTCAGGTGCGTTGGGCTCCACGACGACGGGCAGCACGCCGGTGCGGCTCTTGCCGGTGGATTCGGCGATCAACTGCTCGGCCCAGTCGCCGAAGCCGGGCAGGTCCGAGCCGCCAGCGTCCAGGACGACCTTGTCCCGGCCCGAGCCGCCCAGGGCGGCGCCGAGGATCAGGGCGCCGTCGGCTAACGCGGGCTGGACGGCCTCGGCAGCGTCGAGAAGTGCCGCGACGTCAACCCCGGCAAGAGCGCTGGGAACGAGGCCGAAGGCGGTGAGGGCGCTATAGCGGCCACCGACGTCAGGGTCGGCAAGGAAGACCGCGCGGTAGCCCTCCTTCACGGCCAGCGCGGCGAACGGCGACCCGGGATCGGTCACCACCACAATCCGACTTGCCGGGTCGATCCCGACGTCGCCGAAGGCCGTGACGAAGGCCCGGCGTTGGCTGTCGGTCTCCAGCGTCCCCCCGCTCTTGCTGGAGACGACGACGACGGTGCGCGCGAGGTCGCCGCCCAAGGCCGTGCGGACCTGGTCCGGGTGGGTCGAGTCCAACACCGTGAGCGGGACGCCGGCGGCCTTGCAGATGACCTCGGGGGCCAGCGAGGAACCGCCCATGCCACACAGCACCACCTGGTCGACGCCCTCCTCGCGGAGGCGATCGCGCAAGGTGTTCAGCTCGGGCAGGAAGGTGCGTGAGACGCGTACGACATCGAGCCAGCCGAGCCGGTGTGCCGCTTCGGTCGCTGCCTGCGGTCCCCACAGGTCGGCGTCCCTGTCGCGCAGCCGGTCAGCAACCGCGTCCTCGCGAAGGGTCGCGAGTGCCTGGTCCACTGAGGTCCGAAGCTTGCCCGCGACGGTGACCCGCAAGGCCCCGGCGTCGCTGGGTTTGGTCACGCGCGCTTCTCGGCCGACCCGGCAGCCTTGGCGAGATTGGCGGTGACCGACTCGATCAGCTCGTTCCACGCGTCCTCGAACTTCTGCACGCCCTCCGCCTCGAGCTGGGCGACGACGTCGTCATAGTCGATCCCCGCAGCGGCGAGCCGATCGAGCACGTCCTGGGCTTGCTGTTCGGTCCCGGCGATGGTGTCTCCTCGTACGACGCCGTGGTCAGCGACGGCGCGCAGGGTCGCCTCGGGCATGGTGTTGACCGTGCCGGGTGCCGCCAGCTCCACGACGTACTGCGTGTCGTCGTACGCCGGATCCTTGACGCCCGTGGAAGCCCACAGCGGGCGCTGCGGCTTGGCCCCGGCCGCGGCCAGCGCCTTCCAG
>JBKJLP010000436.1:0-2684 GCA_046596735.1 Mycobacteriales bacterium
CGGGCCTCGGCCGAGAGCAGACGCATGGTGATCTCGGTCTTGCTCATCTCCAGGCTGAACACGACGCTGGCCATACCGTGCTTGATCGAGCACGACCGCGCGATATCGAGCCCGAGCGTGGAGTTGTGGGTCGGGATCATCGACCGCGAGGCGAGGTAGAGGTGATCGGCGTTGTCGACCTCCACGCACCGTACGGCGACGCTTTCGACCGGCTCGACGGCCGTGATGAAGCGGAGCCGAGCGTTGCGGCCACCTCTCTTGCGTTCCTTGTGCAGGATCGCCTTACGGGTCAGCCGGAAGACTTCGTCGTCGGTGCTGAACGTGATGGTGAAGGCTGTCGAGGACTCCTCGGAGCGGCCCTTGACCTGCTCGCGGGAGACGCCACCGCGGTAGCCCAGGCTGACGATGAGTTCGACCACATCGTCCGCGAGCCGCGGCGAGGTCGTCGTGAACTGCGCGCATCCGTCTCGGGTGACCGTGCCGTCAGTGTCGAGCAGCCCGGCCAGCAGTGTGCGGCGCTGCGGCTCAGAAGCTCGCAGATAGCTGACCGGCACGTGCTTGTCGTTGAGCACCCGCAACGCAGCCAGCTGCCCGTCGCGATCGTCAATGTCGATGCCGTCGGCCTCGATCCACATGAGGATCTCGTGGTCGATCGTGGTCAACCTGGCTCCGGCCGAGTGCCCGTCGCCCAGCCACGCCCCCAACACGTACGGAGGAATCGGCAGCTCGCCCGCCGGCAGATCGAGTCCCGCCGCTACGGGTACGGAGTGGTTGGCGCGCTGGTCCGCCGTCGCACAGCGGACCGTCGAGGACAACTCGGCGGTGGTGCGAATGGATCCGGCTGATGGCTCGGCGCCGCGGCGCTCCGCTCTGGTCTGCGTTAACCACTGGTGCTCAGCGTCAGCCACGATCGTGGTGCCGTCGGAGAAGGTGACCCGGAAGCACGGACGATCCACAAGCACATCAGTGGCGGCGACGACGGTCGTCACCCGGCCATCCGCACCGAGCAACTGGTCGCCAACAGCGAC
Source organism: Mycobacteriales bacterium (assembly GCA_046596735.1). GTDB lineage: Bacteria > Actinomycetota > Actinomycetes > Mycobacteriales > SCTD01 > RYN-124. The sequence continues at coordinate 1,029 of JBKJLP010000436.1, forward strand.
CTCTCCCATGGTGGTCCACCCGGTGGGCGTCGGCAGCGGGGTGTCGAGGGCCAGGGCCTTCCCGATACCAGGCCTGGCGGCGACGACGACGAGCTGGCCGGGATGCAGGCCGTTGGTGAGGCTGTCGAGATCGGCGAACCCGGTCGGGACACCGGTCATGGAACCGCCGCGGCTGCCGATCGCCTCGAGCTCATCCATCGTCGGCTGCATGAGGTCCTCGAGCAGCGCGTAGTCCTCGTTGGACCGCTTCTCGGTGACGTCGTAGATGGCCTGCTGCGCCCGGTCGACGACGTCGTCGACATCGCCCATGCCGGTCGCGTAGCCGAGCTGAACGATCCTCGTCCCGGCCTCGACCAAGCGGCGCAGGACGGCCTGCTCAGCGACGATCCGGGCGTAGTAGCCGGCGTTGGCAGCGGTCGGCACGCTGACCAGCAGCGTGTGCAGATAGGGCGCGCCGCCGACCCGACCGAGCTCGCCGAGCCGGGTTAGTTCGGCCGAGACGGTGATCGGGTCAGCCGGCTCGCCCTTGCCGTAAAGGTCGACCACCACGTCGAAGATCGTCTGGTGAGCCGGGCGGTAGAAGTCCGTGGACCGGACGACCTCGACGACGTCGGCGATTGCGTCCTTGCTCAGCAGCATGCCGCCAATCACGGACTGCTCAGCGGCGATGTCCTGCGGCGGGGTGCGCTCGAACTCGGTAGCTGCGGCGTTGCCCGACTGGCGAGGAAGCTCGACGACCCTGTCTGTCACCGCACGACCTCCCGGGCCCTCGCGAGCGCCCCGTACGGGCGTCCGTAGGAAGTTCTACCGGTCACCTCCGACAGTTCCGGGCGAGCCGCGCAAGTCCACCCGGTACGCCTGTGGACGCACCTGGGGACAGGGTGGGGACCGGGCGGCGCGCCCCTGTGGACCGCCGTCCACACCCCTGGGGACGACGGGGTCGGTTCGTCCGGTCCCCAGCGGAGCGGGGACCGTCGGCGGACAGGATTCCCTGTGGGCAAAGAAAGTTCGCCCCGACAGCACCCGTAACGTCCGCCCGGTGCGAGCCTCGTCTGCAGCCCTCGGACGCGAGGGGTTAGCCCTGGCAGGGGTTGAGGAACAGCCCTGTCCGGTCGGCACCGGACAGCGGCGAGACCCGTGCCTTGTCCGAGGCCGGCACGTGCAGGACCCCCTTGACCGCTTCCGAGGCGCCGATGACCTGCTCGACACTCACCCACAGCGCGTACTTGCGCGCGAGCAACAGCTTGGCCTCGACGGTGGCGGACGGGCCAGCGCTGGTGAAGAACGAATAGCACTGACCGACCGCGACGGGGGCCTTCGTGACATCCACGACGCTCAGCCAGAAGCGCGCCACCGGCGACGCCCACGTGATCTGCGCCGAGGCGCTGACCGACTTGGCGCTCGACGTCGCGCCGACCGCCGAGAACGGGAAGGCATAGCAGCGCGGCGCCACGCAGGTGTCGTCGACCCCGGGGTCGACGGGATTGCCCGTCGTCTCGGCGAGGAAGTGTTGCTGGGGGCCAGTAGCCGTGAAGCCGAACTCCATCGAATGCCCGCCGGGACCACCCACCGCTTTGGGTGGGGCCGACGCTGCGGGGACCGCCGCAGCGACGCAGACGACAGCGGCGAGAACAGCGGAGCAGGTGATTCGCCGCA